>CAYNFY010000017.1:11807-55444 GCA_964396585.1 uncultured Nocardioides sp. | reverse complement strand
GTTGGTGAAGATCGCGGTGCCCTCGCCGAACTGGCCGGAGTTGATGATCTCAACCCCCTCCGCATAGCCCGAGACCCGGATCACCGAGAGCACCGGACCGAAGATCTCCTCGGTATAGGCGGTAGAGGTCATCGGCACCCTGTCCAGCAGGGTCGGCGCGATCCAGAAGCCCTCGGCGTCCCCGTCGATCTCGCCCCGCTCCGCCGCACCCCGACCATCCACCACCACTTCGGCGCCGTCATCGGCCGCGGTCTGGATGTAACCGGCCACCTTGTCCCGGTGCGCGCCGGTGATCAGCGGGCCCAGGTCGCAGGACCGGCGACCGTCGCCGGTCTTCAGGGTCGCCATCCGTTCGGCCACCTTGCCGATCAACTCGTCGGCGATGGAGTCCACCGCGAGCACCACACTGACCGCCATGCACCGCTCGCCCGCCGAGCCGAAGCCCGCATTGACCGCCGAGTCCGCGACCAGATCCAGATCGGCGTCCGGCAGCACCAGCATGTGGTTCTTCGCCCCGCCAAGCGCCTGCACCCGCTTGCCGGCCCGGGTGCCGCGTTCGTACACGTACCTGGCGATCGGGGTGGACCCGACGAACGAGATCGAGGCCACGTCGGGGTGGTCGAGCAGCGCATCGACCGCCTCCTTGTCGCCGTGCACCACGTTGAACACGCCGTCGGGCAGGCCGGCCTCCTGGAACAGCGAGGCCATCCAGTTCGCGGCGCTCGGGTCCTTCTCACTCGGCTTGAGCACCACGGTGTTACCTGCCGCGATCGCGATCGGGAAGAACCACATCGGCACCATCGCCGGGAAGTTGAACGGCGAGATCACCCCGACCACCCCGAGCGGCTGGCGCAGCGACGAGACGTCCACATCGGTGGAGACCTGTTCGGAGATCGACCCCTTGATCAGGTGCGGCATCCCGCAGGCGAACTCGACCACCTCCAGCCCCCGGGCGATCTCGCCGGCGGCGTCGCTGAGCACCTTGCCGTGCTCGCTGGTCAAGATCTCGGCCAGCTCGCCCTTGCGTGCGTTCAGCAGTTCCCGGAACGCGAACATCACGGTCATCCGTTTGGCGATCGAGGCCTCACGCCACACGACGGATACTTTGCTCGCCACCCCGACCGCACGGTCGACGTCCGCTGCTGAAGCGAGCCGTACCCGACGTTGGACCACGCCGCGGGCCGGGTCGAAGACGTCGCCGAGCCGGTCCGAGGACCCGGCGTCGGACGCTCCGGCGATCCAGTGGTCGAGGACGGGAAGGCTCGTCTGGTCAGTCATCGGGTGCTCCTAGGTTCCGTGGATGTGAGTTGGTTCGCGAGCCTTCGGCCGCCTCAGCCGGCGAGGGCCGAGTCGAGGATGGAGAGGACCTCGTCGTAGATCGCCAGCGCGGTACCGACCTCCTCGTCGGTGACCACGCACGGCGGCACCGCATGGATCCGGTTCTCGGAGACGAACGGCAGCAGACCCCGCTCCATGCAGGCGGCCTTGGCCCGTCCCATCAGGGCCGCCGACAACGGCTCTCGGGTGTCGGCATCGGCCACCAGTTCCAGAGCCCAGAAGACCCCGGTCCCCCGCACCTCACCCAGCACCGGGTGGCGTTCGGCCAGGTCCCGCAGCCCCGGACCGAGTACGTCGGTCCCGATCCGTTTGGCGTTCGCCACGATGCCCTCGGTAGCCATCGCCTCGATCGAGGCGATGATCGAGGCCGCCGCCAGCGGATGCCCGGAGTAGGTCAGCCCCCCTGGGAAGACCCGGTCCTCGAAGTAGTCGGCGATCGGGTCGTTGATCAGCACCCCGCCGACTGGGATGTACCCGGAGTTCACTCCCTTGGCGAACGTGATCAGGTCCGGGGTGACGTTGTAAGCGTCCAGTGCGAACCACTCGCCGGTGCGCCCGAAACCGGCCATCACCTCGTCCAGGATCAACATGATGCCGTGCCGGTCGGCCAGCGCCCGTACTCCCTGAAGATAGCCCGGCGGCGGCATCAGGATCCCGGCCGTGCCCGGGATCGTCTCCAACAGGATCGCCGCGATCGAGTCCGGCCCCTCGCCCGCGATCACCCGGGACAGGTGGGTCAGCGCGCGCTCCGACTCCTGCTCGAGGGAGGTGGACCAGAAGTCGGAACGGTAGCTGTACGGGCCGAAGAAGTGGACGTGACCGCGAGCGAACTCGTTGGGTACCCGACGCCAGTCACCGGTGGCGACCACCGCCGCCCCGGTATTGCCGTGGTAGCTGCGGTAGCTGGAGAGCACCTTGTCCCGCCCGGTGAACTGACGAGCCATCCGGATCGCGTTCTCGTTGGCGTCCGCTCCCCCGTTGGTGAAGAAGACCTTGTTGAAATGTGACGGTGCCAGCGCGCAGATCCGGCGTGCCGCCTCGCCACGGGCCAGGTTGGCGGTGGCGGGAGCGACCGTGGCCAGGGTGGCTGCCTGCTCCTGGATCGCGGCGATCACCCGGGGGTGCTGGTGCCCGATGTTGACGTTGACCAGTTGGCTGGAGAAGTCCAGCCACTCACGTCCGGCGTGGTCCCAGACCCGGCTGCCCAGCCCACCGGCCACCACCATCGGGGACAGCGCCCCCTGTGCCGACCAGGAGTGGAAGACATGGGCCCGGTCGAGTCCGACCACGTACTCGTCGAGACCCGCACCGGTGGGTGCGGTGCTGCTGTCGATGCTCAAGCTGTCCTCTTTCCTGTGCGATCGGTCCGGGCCTTGATTCCCGGCTCACACCTTGGCCACCACGTGGTCGCGCACGGCCGGGATGACCTGCTCGGAGTAGACCCGCATCGTCTCCTCCTTGTTGTCGTGCTGGAGGTAACCGGCGAACTGAGTGACCCCGATCGCCTTGAGCTGCGCCAGTTTCTCGATGTGTTCCTCGGCGGTGCCCAGCAGGCAGACCCGGCGCACGATCTCGTCGGGAACGAACTCGGTATGGGTGTTACCGGCCCGGCCGTGCTCGTTGTAGTCGTAACCGTCCCGGTCCTTGATGTAGTCGACCAGAACCTGCGGGATCACTCCGGTGTCCCCGTACTTGGTGACGATGTCGGCGATGTGGTTGCCGACCATTCCCCCGAACCACCGGCACTGATCGAGCTGATGGACCCGGGATTCCTCGGTGTCGCTTCCGATATAGAACGGCGCAGCGACACAGAAGGAGAGCGAGTCGGGATCCCGTCCGGCGTTGCTGGCGGCGGTCTTGACCTGCTCGATCATCCACCTGGCCACGTCGACGTCACCCAGTTGCAGAATGAACCCGTCACCGGCCTCGCCCGCGGTCTTCAGCGCGAGCGGACCGTAGGCGGCGATCCAGACGTCGAGCCGGGAACTACGAGCCCAGGGGAACTGCAAGATCGAGCCGTTGACCTCGACCGATCGGCAGTTCGCCAACTCTCGGATCACATGGGCGGCCTCGCGCACCTCTTTGAGGGTGCACGGTCGGCCGTTGAGCACCCGAACAGCAGAATCTCCGCGCCCGATCCCGCAGACCGTACGGTTCCCGAACATCTCGTTGAGCGTGGCGTAGTGCGAGGCGGTCACGGTCCAGTCCCGGGTGGCCGGGTTGGTCACCATCGGGCCCACGATGATCCGATTGGTCTCGGCCAGGATCTGGCTGTAGATGACATAAGGCTCCTGCCAGAGCAGGTGCGAGTCGAAGGTCCACACGTAGTCGAACCCGAACTCCTCGGCCTGCTTGGCCAGTCCGATGGTGCGCCAGGCCGGCGGATTGGTCTGGAGAACGACGCCGAAGTCCATGTCGTGATTCCCTTCCTTGGCGATGTGCCCGCGATGTCAGATGAGGTACTGACTCAGGCCACGGTGCAGATACTTGCCGTGCCCTGTGGTGCCGAGATACTCGTTGTCGTCGATCAGGACGACGCCCCGGGAGATCACGGTGTCGACATGACCGTCGACCTCGAAGCCCTCCCAGGCCGAGTAGTCCATGTTCATGTGGTGGGTCTGTCCGTACCCGATGCTGGTGTGCCCGTTCGGGTCGTAGATCACGACGTCGGCATCGGCACCGGGTTGCAGCACTCCCTTGGTGCCGTAGAGGCCGAACATCCGGGCCGGAGTGGTGGAGGTGATCTCGACCCACCGCTCCCGGCTGATCTGGCCGGTCACCACGCCCTGGTACATCAGGTCCATCCGATGCTCGATCGAGCCGATGCCGTTCGGGATCGCCCGGAAATCACCGATCCCGAGTTCCTTCTGCTCCTTGAAACAGAAGGGACAGTGGTCGGTGGAGACCATCTGCAGGTCATTGGTACGCAACGCCTGCCACATCGAGTCCTGGTGACCCTCGGCCCGAGACCGCAGCGGGGTCGAGCAGACCCACTTGGCACCCTCGAAGCCGGGCGCTCCCAACTGCTCCTCCAAAGAGAGGTACAGGTACTGGGGACAGGTCTCAGCGAATACGTTCTGACCGTTGTTCCGAGCCTCGGCAACCTGGGCCACCGCCTGTTTCGCGCTCACGTGCACCACATACAAGGGTGCACCGGTGATATTCGCCAGCATGATCGCCCGGTGGGTGGCCTCCTCCTCGGCCTGCCAGGCTCGGGCGATGCCGTGATAATAGGGAGCGGTCTTACCCGCCTCTACGAGTTGTTCTGCGAGCACGTCGATGACCGGTCCGTTCTCGGCATGCATCATCGACATCAGCCCCAGATCGGCGGCCTTCTGCATGGCGCGCAGAATCTGGGCATCGTCGGAGTAGAAGACCCCGGGGTAGGCCATGAACATCTTGAAGCTCGAGATGCCCTCGTCGAGCAGCATGTCGAGCGCCTTGAGACTCTCCTCGTCGACCCCCCCGATGATCTGGTGGAAGCCGTAGTCGACGGCGCAGTTGCCCCCGGCCAGCGCGTGCCAGGCCGCCAATTGCTCCAGCACCCGCTCCCCCTGCTTCTGCACCACGAAGTCGATGATCGAGGTGGTGCCGCCCCAGGCTGCCGCCCTCGTCCCGGTCTCGAAGGTGTCGGAGGCGAAGGTGCCTCCGAAGGGCATCTGCATGTGGGTGTGGGCATCGATCCCACCGGGGATCACATACTTGCCAGCCGCCTCGATCACCGTGTCGACGTGGGCGGCGACGTCGAGGCCGAGTGTGTTCTCGCCCGGCGCCAGGATCGCGACGATCTTCTCGCCGTCGATCAGCACGTCGGCCCGTACGGTGCCGGTGGAGTTGATCACCAACCCGCCCCTGATCAGGGTCTTCATGGATGCTCCTTCCTCTGGCCGAGAGTGAATCGGCCGGTCAGGCCTGGGTGATCCGGGTATAGGAGTCGGGACGGCGGTCCCGATAGAACTGCCAGTCGTCACGCATCTGCTGCACCAGGTCCAGGTCCAGATCGCGGATCAGGATCCCCTCATCGGTGGCCGATCCCCGTTCCCCGACGAAGTTGCCGCGCGGGTCGATCACCTGACTGGTGCCGTAGAAGTCGACCGCCTCATCGCCGTACTCGTTGTCCTCGCGGCCGACCCGGTTGGGCTGCAGCACGTAGTACCCGTTGGCCACGGCGGCGCAGGGGCCCTCGACCTCCCAGAGTCGGTTGGACAGTCCCGGCTTGGTGGCATTCGGGTTGAAGACCAGATGCGCCCCGGCCAGGCCGTACTCGCGCCAGCCTTCGGGGAAGTGCCGGTCGTAGCAGATGTAGACACCGACCGGGCCGACCGCGGTATCGAAGACGGGATAGCCGAGGTTGCCGGGACGGAAATAGAACTTCTCCCAGAACTTCTCCAGGTGTGGAATGTGGTGCTTGCGGTAGCACCCGAGCACGGTGCCGTCGGAGTCCACCACCACGGCGGTGTTGTAGTAGACGCCGGTCTGTTCCTCCTCATAGATCGGCAGGATCATCACCATCCCCAGTTCCTTGGCCAGGGCCGTGAAGCGTCGCACCACGGGTCCGTCCACCGGCTCGGCGAAACGGTAGTACTTCTGGTCCTGGGTGATCCCGAAGTAGGGCCCGTAGAAGAGTTCCTGGAAGCAGATCACCTGGGCACCTTGGGCCTTCGCGTCTCGGGCGAACTGCTCATGCTTGTCCAGCATGGAGTCCTTGTCACCCGTCCACCTGGTCTGGGTGATGGCGGCCCTTACGACGGTCATTGCGCCTCCTACGAAAGATGTGTCTGCCGGTGTCCTGATCTGGTGAGGACGGGGCCGGGGCCACGCCCAGGATCGTTATCGTCACGGTTGAACATTTCCTGGATGTTGTGGCACGTTACTGCTCAGAGAATTCGTTGGGAAGGCCCGAATTGACGAAATCGCCGAAATTCGACCTCCCGGGGCTCACCGGTCTGGAGGACCGGACACCCCCCGGGATCGCGGCCGCGGTCTCTCGGGCGATCCGTTCCGGTGAACTCGGCTCGGGCGATCGGCTACCCACCGTGCGGGACGTCGCCTCGGTACTCAAGGTCAGCCCGGCAACCGTCTCCAGTGCCTGGCAGGCACTGCGGGCGGCCGGTCTGGTGGGGGTGCGTGGACGGGCCGGCACCTTCGTTCTGGAGCAACCTCGGGGCTGGCTCACCCCGCGACAGCGTGGTCTGCTCGGATCCGAGTCCTCGACCCTCCGGATCGATCTCTCCCGGGGCACGCCCGACCCTGACCTCTTGCCTTCGTTGGGTCCGGCACTGGGGCGGGTCTCGGCCCGGGCGGTGACCCATACCTACCAGGATGAACCGGTGATCGCACCGTTGCGCAGCGAGTTGCAGCGCACCTGGCCGTTTGCCGCCGAGACCTTCACCATCGTCGACGGAGCCACCGACGGGATCTCCCGGGCCCTGGAACAGGCGATCCGGTTCGGTGACCGGGTGGTGCTGGAATCGCCCACCTTCCCGATCTTCTTCGATCTGGTCGAGTCGCTGGGTGGTGAGGTGGTCCCCGTCGAGATGGATCATGAGGGGATCGTTCCGGCCTCGCTCCGTGCCGCGCTGGGCGAACGTCCGACGGCCGTGCTGATCCAGCCGAGGGCTCACAACCCGACCGGGATCTCGATGACCCGGGCCCGCGCCGACGAACTGGCTGCGGAGCTGCAGGGCGCTCCGTACGGCACCCCCTGGGTGATCGAAGACGATCACTCCGGACCGATCAGCAGCCGGGAGTCCGTCTCGCTCGGCGCGCACCTACCTGATCGGGTGGTACACGTCCGCAGCTTCTCCAAGTCGCACGGCCCGGACCTGAGGATCGCGGCAGTGGCCGGGCCGGCCAGCCTGGTCGAGCCGCTGGTGGCTCGCCGGATGCTCGGCCCGGGCTGGACCTCGCGGATGCTGCAGAGTGTGTTGCTGGACCTGCTGACCCGGGCCGGTTCGATGGCTCAGGTGGCCCGGGCCAGAGATCAGTACCTCGCACGACAACGTGACCTGTATGCCGCCTTGAGGGCCCGCGGGGCGTCCCTGCCGCTGGTGGGTGAAAGCCCGGATGGGATCAATCTGTGGCTCCCGGTACGAGAGGAGCGGGCGGCCCTGTTGTACCTGGCCGCTCACGACATCCGGGCCGCCGCTGGGGGCCCTTTCTTCCCTGCCCACCCCTCGCCCCCGCACATTCGGGTGACCGGCGGGCTGGTGCACAGCACGGAGGTCGAACAGGTAGCTGACGCCTTGAGCGGCGCGGTCACCGCCTGAAGCAGAGGCCGGAGTATGACACCGCCTGGCTTCGCTAAGGTCAACCCATGACGAGCCCCTCCCTCCCGCTCCATGACGGCAGCACGATTCCGCAGCTTGGCTTCGGCACCTTCCTGGTCCCCGACGACGAGGCCGATCAGGTGGTCGCCCACGCGCTGGAGGTGGGCTACCGCCACCTCGACACCGCGCAGATGTACGGCAACGAGGCGGGAGTCGGGCGGGCCATCGCCGGGTCGGGCATCCCCCGCGACGAGCTGTACGTGACCACCAAGCTGAACAACCAGTTCCATCGTCCCGACGATGTGCGCCGCACCTTCAGCGACTCTCTCGCCCGGTTGGGTCTGGACCGGATCGACCTGTTCCTGATCCACTGGCCGCTGCCGACCCGATACGAGGGCGACTTCGTCAGTACGTGGCAGGCGATGGCCGATCTGGTGACCTCCGGGCAAGCGACCTCGGTCGGAGTCTCCAACTTTCAGCCCAGCCATCTGACCCGGATCATCGAGGAGACCGGGGTGGTTCCGGTGGTCAACCAGGTCGAGGTGCATCCGTTCTTCGGCAATGAGGCGGTGCGGGCCGCGAACCAGAAACACGGGATCCTGACCGAGGCATGGTCGCCGATCGCGCGCGGACAGGTGAACGACGACCCCACCCTGCTGCGGATCGCGGCCGCGCAGGATCGGACCCCCGCCCAGGTGACGCTGCGCTGGCACCTGCAGCGTGGCGACGTGATCTTTCCCAAGTCGACCCATCGCGAGCGGATGATCGAGAACTTCAGCCTGTTCGACTTCACTCTGTCCGAGGACGAGATGGGGGCGATCAGCGCGCTCGACAGGGGCGAGGCCGGTCGCCGGGGTCCGAACCCGGACACGTTCGACGTGATCCGGGAATGACGTACAGCTGCACCTCGCCCATCAGCGCAGGGTGATCGTCACCGGCTTGGACGTCTTGCCGCTGTCGGTGTCTCGCACCCGGTACTGGAAGGACCCGGTCAAGGAGCTCACGATCCAGGTACTCGCGTGCGGACGCCCGCTCATGTTCAACGGCGAGGCTGGGAAATCCTCCCACCCGGCAGCGCCCTTACGCTGCACCTGCAGAATCGCGTCCTGACCGGTCGGGTAGTCGACCATCAGCGTGATCTGAGTATTGACAGCCGCCTCGAGGGGGTCCGCGGTCAACTTGATGCCCTGGGCCGGCTCGGCGTCCGCAGACTCGCTGAAGGCATCGGGACTCGGCGGCGAGTCCGTGGCACCGCCCTGCCCCTCGCCCGCCTCGGTATCGGAGATCTCGGGCAGGTACAGCGAACGTGAGGACCCCGACGACGCGGTGGACCCATCATCACCACCCAGTCCCAGCACCTTGGTCACCATGAGCACGCCACCGGCCACGATCAGCCCGACCGCCACCGCCACGCTCAACAGCGCGGCCAGGCCGACGAGCACCGGACGCGACACCGAGTCGCGAATCGGCTCGCCTTGAGGTTCCTCGGAGTCCTCGGACCCGAGACTCTTCGGGGGTTGCTCGTCCTGCTGGTGCGACACGACTCCTCCATCTCGGGTGGCCGGCGCCCTCATTGTTCCATCCCGATGGGCACGTCGGGACCGGACGACTCAGAACCCTCGGTGCCACACCATGTCATCGACGATGCGACTGGACCGCCAGCCCTCGCCGTCACGCACCAGGGTGTGGTGGTAGTAGCCCCCGACCTCCCACAGATGCTCCGTCCCGTCGGGAGCGGTACTGACCATGGGGTTGTACATGTACGCGGTCGCGGTCGCCGTGTCACCGTCGAGCTCGATCGCCACCTGCCCGAGCATGTGCTGGGCCCTGGTGAATCCGGCCAGGCCCTTCTCGATCCACGGGACCACCTCGCTCGGCGGCCCGACCGGGCCTCCCGGCGCCGAGTAGTCGAGCACCGCGTCGGCGGTGAACACTTCGTACAGATCGTCGAAATTCCTGGTATCCACCGCCCGGGTATAGCGGGTCAAGAGGTCGGTGATCTGCTGTCGGTCGATCAATTCTGCAAGATCCATGGGACGGACGCTAGCCGAAATCTGTAACACGTTCTAGGCTCCCAGGCATGCGATTCACCTTTGCCGAAGCCATGACCCGGACCGAGAACTACGTCCCGCTCGCTCAGGCGGCGGAGGCAGCCGGGTACACGTCGATGACGGTTTCCGACTCCCTCATCTACCCCAAGGAGTCGACTACCCAGTACCCCTACAACGGGACCGGAGACCGGGAGTTCCTGGAGGACAAGGACTTCATCGAGGCGATGATCCTGTGCGCCCACATCTTCGCCCAGACCTCGACGATCCGATTGACCCCGTTCGTGCTCAAACTGCCGGTGCGCCCCCCGGTGCTGCTGGCCAAGCAGGCCGCCTCGGTCGCGGTACTCAGCAACAACCGGCTCGGACTGGGCGTCGGCCTCTCACCGTGGCCCGAGGACTTTCTGGCCCTCGACGTGCCGTGGGAGAAGCGCGGCAAGCGGATGGACGAGTGCATGGACATCATCAAGGGCCTCACCGCCGGCGGCTACTTCGGCTACCAGGGCGAGTTCTTCGACATCGAGCCCCTCAAGCAGCAGCCGGTTCCCACCGCGCCGATCCCGCTCCTGGTCGGCGGCCACGCCGACGCCGCGCTGCGTCGTGCGGTGCGTCGGGGTGACGGTTGGATGCACGCCGGTGGCGACGCCGAGGAACTCGACAAGATGCTGGCCCGCCTGACTGAGATCCGCAAGGAGGAGGGCGATGCTCGCGACGACTTCGAGGTCCACGTGATCTCGATGGACGCCTACAGCATCGACGGCGTGAAGCGCCTGGAGGACAAGGGCGTCACCGACTGCATCGTCGGCTTCCGGATGCCGTACGTCAAGGGGATCGATGACGAGCCCGTGGCCACGAAGGTCGAGGCGATGAACCGGTTCGCCGACAAGATCATCAGCAAGGTCAACGGCTGAGGTGACCGCGGAGCCGGGTCGCCGCATGGCGACCCGGCTCCGGCGTTTCTGGAAACGCTCTAGAAGTTTACAGTTCTCTGTCGTAGTGTAAAGTGCGTGATCCTGCCGACCGATCTGACCGAGGTGCTCAAGCGATGACCAAAGACCCCCACCTGACCGACACCTTCGCGGACGCGGTGCGCGAGGCCGAGCGGCTGATCGCCAACCCACCCTTCGAGGTCTCCGAGCGGCAGCTCGCCGACGGCTACAACTACCTGGCCGGCTCCATTCGGTCCTCGATCCAGGCCGCCTTCGACTACGACCTGGCGCACCCGATCATGATCACCGCCACCCACCAGTTCTCCCGCCAGGGACTGGACAATCCAGACGCGATCTACTTCAACGCCTACCTCGACGAGGGCGGTGAGTACCTGGTGACGGGACGTCGTGGCAGCACCACCGACCTGGCCTTCCAGGTGATGGACGGGAACTACTCTGCCGAGGGCTCGCCGAACTCACTGGCCTCGTTCGATGACCGCACCCTGGACATCGCCGAGGACGGCACCTGGGAGTGGCGGTTCACCGCCGATGAGCTGGGCTTCGGTCGTGGGGCCAGCCTGATCGTCCGCGAGGTCTTTCACGACTGGGACAACGAGGAACGGGGCACGATCCGGATCCAGCGCCTGGACACCGCGGGGATTCCTCGCGGCGCCTTCTCACTGGCGGCCGAGGGAAAGAAGTTCCAGGTCGCGGCCAAGATGCTGATCGGCCGGATTCATACCTGGTTCGCCTTCCCGACCTGGTTCACCTACCCCGAACCGGTGAACACCCTCACCGTGCCGAAGTCGACTCCCGGTGGCCTCGCCAGCCAGTACTCCTCGCTGGGTCACTACGACCTGACCCCGGTCGACGGTGTCGAACAGGCCCTCGTGATCACCGTGCCCGCCTGCGCCGACGCCCCCTACCAGGCCTGCCAGATCGGCTCGCCCTGGTACATCTCGACCGACTACGAACACCACCAGACCGCGATGACCCGAGCCCAGAGCCAGGTCGACCCCGACGGGAAGATCCGCTACGTGGTCAGCGAGTCGGACCCGGGACTGGCCAACTGGCTGGAGACCTGCGGCAACCCCAAGGGCGTGATCATGCTGCGGTGGCAGCGCGTCACCCGCGAGCTGGGCGAGCAGGACGCACCGAGCGCGCAGGTCGTGCCGCTGGCAGAGGTCTCCCAGCACCTTCCGTTCGATCAGGCCATCACCGCCGAGCAATGGAAGGCCAAGATCGAGGCCCGTCAGGTTTCGGTGGCCAAGCGGATGCTGAGCTGAAGCGATCGGCGACCCCGGTCAGATCATCAATGTCGACCGCGGCGAGTTCCACACCTGAGCCGACGGCTCACCAGTATCAGCGAACCATCATCGAGAGTACGAGGGAGTGACCCATGCGGGAGCGAGCGGACGTCGGGTCCTATGACGACATCGCGGCAGCAGCAGTCCGGTCGACCGGACTGAGCGACTTCGGTGGCACCGCCCACGAAGAGGGGCTGCGGCTACTGGTCGACGACCTGGCCTCGCCGGAGGCCGGCCTCACCCCGGTGGGCAACTACCAGCAGCGATCCCAGGTGAAGTCGGCGCTCGTCGGACGGCTCCTGTCGCAACAGGGCTTCAACGAGAACCCCGGGTACACCGAGGTGTCGATCGAACGACCGATCTTCGTCGTCGGTCTGCCCCGCACCGGCACCACCGCGCTGCACCGACTACTCACCGCCGACCCGACCCACCAGGGGCTGGAGGTCTGGCTCAGTGAGTTCCCGCAGCCGCGCCCACCACGCGAGACCTGGGAGTCCAATCCGGTCTTCAGCGCCATCGACAGCGCCTATAAGCAGCATCACGTGGAGAACCCCGAGTTCATGGGCATCCACTACATGGACGGCACCTCGGTCGAGGAGTGCTGGCGACTGCTGCGCCAGACCGGCAAGTCGATCAGCTACGAATCGCTGGCCAATGTGCCGGAGTACTCGGCCTGGCTGGCCGAGCAGGACTGGACGGACGCCTACACCCGGCACAAGCAGAACCTGCAGTTGATCGGGATCAACGACACCGACAAGAGGTGGGTGCTCAAGAACCCCTCGCACCTGGTCGCTCTGGACGCGCTGATGAGCGTCTACCCCGACGCGCTGATCGTCTACACCCACCGACCGCCGTTGACCTCGATCGCGTCGGCCTGCTCGTTGTCCGCCGAGGCGACCGCGGGCTGGTCGACCACCTTCGTCGACGAGACCTTGGGCCGTACCCAATTGGAGATGCTGGCCCGCTCGTTCCACACCTTCCACGACTCTCGCGGCACGTACGACCCGGCCCAGTTCGTCGATGTCGACTACGCCGACTTCGTCGGCGATCCGGTGGGCACCACCCGAGGAATCTACGAGGCGTTCGGCCTGCCGTGGACCGATCAGGCCGCCGCCGCGGTGACGGCCATCGACACCGAGTCGAAGCAGGGCGGCAAGCGTCCCTCGCACCGCTACGACCTGGCCGACTACGGACTGACCGAGGCCCAGGTGCTCGCCGCGTTCGATCGCTGAAGCACCTCCTACGTCACGGCTGCTCCACAGACGGGCCCGCCTGGGTCCTGTCCACAGATGTGGGCCGGACCCGGGTCGGGCCCGTCAGCACCACCCGACGCGATCTAGCGTCGGCGCCATGACGACATGGAGCCCCAGACTCAGCCTTCCGGCCCGCTGGCCCCGGTGGAGTGATCCCGGGAACGGCATCCTGGTGCATGCGACCTCCCCCGACGGTCGTAGCGAGCATCTCGCCTCGATCACCCTCCTACTCGAGCCACCGAGCGGCCCCAGCGACCTGGTCGGCGGTGAGTCGTCCCACGTCCTAGAGGACGAGAACCTGCGCGAGATCGACGGCGGAACCGGGGTGGGTTCGTACCTTCACCGACGCTGGAGCCTGCGCCTGGCCGGAGTGGAACTGATCCGCGATGAATGGCGCTGGCCGGGTCATGGACCACCCGCGGTACTGCGCTGTACCGCGACTCCGTACAACTACGAGCCGTTGATCGAGGTGTTCGCGGCGGTGGCCGCCAGCGTCAGATTCGAGCCCAGCGCAGCCTCCCTCCGAGACTTCGAGAGGTAGCCGGTGGCCTCACACTGCCTACCGGGGCACGATCCGATGCACGGTCGTCGGCTTCGGCGGCACGTCGGCCACCTCACCGCAGGACTGCCGCCGCGCAGGTCCGGCTTCAGTGACCACCCGCACGTCGGGCGATCCACCGCCCAGCAGGTGCACATCCAATACCTGCTCGGCACCGCTCAGACCGGTGCGACCACGGGTGTGACCGACCGGAAGCTCTCCCGCCAGCACCTGGTCGGCGACCGCTTCGATGTTCCGCTCGGTGACTCGGCCGAGCACGTGCCCGCTGGGCAGGGTCAGCGCGGTCCCGGCGAACCGATGACCACCCAGGTGGGTGGTCTCCCAGGTGCCCTCGGGCCAACGCCGGGCCAACATCTCGGCCACCGGCCGACCGATCTCGGCGCAGCACCGGTCGCGTTTGCCGTTGGTGCACACGAACCACATTTGCCCGCTGACGGGCTCGCTGCCCGGCAGGGTCCCGGCGAACAAGTCATCCAGATCGAGCGTGAGCAGTGCGCTGGGATCGACCAGTTCGAGGCGATGCATCGTGGTGCTGGTGGCCGCCGCGATCCGGGGCATGATGGTGGCCGCGAGCACCACCGGCAGATGGGCCGCGCTCCGGCCGTGATGACGCACCAGTTGCACCTGCAGGTCATCGTGCTCCGCGTCCCAGGCCTGCAATCGCTCCCGTACCGCCGCCGGGAGCCTGTTCTCGGCCAGTGGCCGGTGCCCCCATGGGCCCGGATCCTCGATGAAAACCCAGCGGGTGGCGGTCGGTGCAGTGCCGATCAGTGGCTCATGATCGGTCAGGCTGGTGGCAGCACATCTGAACTCCATCGCGGCTCATCGTGCCATGGTGCTCCGCCCACCGGTGCGCCAGGATCTCGATCCCGACCCCGCGCCGACGGCTCAGACGACCCGGCGTCCACCGCTCCACACCTGGGCGACCAGCGGGACGCCGGGGCGGTAGGCCAGGTGCAGGTGACTGGGAGCCTCCAACACCACCAGATCCGCCCGCTTGCCGACAGCCAGTTCTCCGACGTCGTCGAGGCGCAGTGCCGCGGCACCGCCCGCGGTAGCGGCGACGAGCGCCTCGGTCGGGGTCATGCCCATCTCACGCACCGCCAGGGCGATGCAGAAAGGCAACGAGGAGGTGAAACAGGAGCCGGGATTGCAGTCGCTGGCCAGGGCCACCCGGACTCCGGCATCGAGTAATGCCCGGGCATCCGGAAAAGGCTGCTTGGTAGAGAACTCGACGCCCGGCAACAGAGTCGCGACGGTGCCGCTCTGGGCCAGCGCATCGACGTCCGCATCGGACAGGAAGGTGCAGTGGTCGACCGCGGCCAGACCCAGTTCACAGGCCAATCTCACCCCGTCGCCGTAGGTCAGTTGGTTGGCATGCAGCCGTCCGGCCAGCCCGACGCCCGCCCCCGCGGCCAGCACCGTACGGGCCTGACCTACGTCGAAGGCACCTCGCTCGCAGAACACATCGATCCACTTCGCATGTGGAGCGGCCGCGGACAGCATCGGTCCGGTCACTGCGGCCAGATACTCATCCGGGTCGACTCCGGCCGGCACCACGTGAGCACCCAGATAGGTGGTCTCCTCGGTGAACTGACGAGCCACCGCCAGGGACCTGGCCTCGTCGTGCGCGGTCAGCCCGTACCCGGACTTGGTCTCGAAGGTGGTGGTACCACCACGGAGCATCTCGGCAGCGAGGCGAGCGACATTGGCGGCGAGCTGTTCGTCCGTGGCCGCGCGGGTGGCCGCCACCGTGGTCCGGATGCCACCGGCCGCATACGGGGTCCCGCTCATCCGTGCGGCGAATTCCTGGGCTCGGTCGCCCGCGAAGACCAGGTGGCTGTGTGAGTCCACGAATCCGGGGATCACCGATCGACCGGCCACGTCGAGTACCTGGTCTGCTGCCGGGGCGGTGCGGCCGGGTCCCCACCAGGCGATCCGATCCCCTTCCAGCACCAGGGCGGCATCGCTCAGTGGCCCCTGCCCGGTGAACAACTCGCCGATCCCGGTGAGCAGAGTGCTGGTCATGGCCGGTTCCTCTCCGGTAGTAGGGCACCCACGGCCTCCTCCAATCGTCGGACCACCGCCCCCAGTGCCTCGGTGCCACCGTCGAACACCACTCGGCCCTCGACCATCACCTGCCGCACATCGGCGGCGGTGGCCGCGAAGACCGCGGTCTCGGCACCGCCTCCGGTTCCTGCGGTCCGGGGCGTGTCGGTGGCCAGTGTGACCAGGTCCGCGGCCGCGCCCACGGCGATCATCCCGACCTCGGACCAGCCGAGGCTGCGCTGACCCAGGGTGCTGCCGACCGCGAGCAATTCGTCGGCCGCCCAGTGGCCGCGGCTGTGACTGCGCAACCGCTCATCGAGCTCGATGGCGCGCATCTCCTCGAACGGATCGATCACGGCATGACTGTCCGTACCGAGCGTGAGCCGAGCTCCCGCGTCACGTAGCGCCACGCTGGGACCGATCCCGTCGCCGAGGTCTCGCTCGGTGGTGGGGCAGAAACAGGCGTAGGCGCCGGCCGCACCGATCAGGGCCACGTCATCGTCACTCAGATGCGTGGCGTGCACCAGGCTGGTGCTCGGACCGAGGGCACCGTTGGTGGCCAGCAATTCGGTGGGCGTGAGTCCGTAGGCGGATCGGCAGTCGACGTTCTCGACCACCTGCTCCGAGACATGCGCGTGCAGCACCAGGTCGTGGGTGCGCGCGAAGTCGGCGATCACCGCGATCGCGTCGGGATCGACGGCCCGTACCGAGTGCACGGCCACCCCGAGCCTGACCCCGGGACGATCCCGTACCCGCGTAGCCAGTTCTTCGACCCGTTCGGCCCAGGCCGCGACCGACCCATCGTCGTAGCGAACCTGGACCCCTTGCGGCGGCGCACCGAAACCTGAGGACAGATAGCAGGTGTCGAGCAGCGTGATCCGAATACCGGCCTCCCGCGCGGCGGCTACCAACGCCTCCTCCATCGCGTGTCCCGGGTAGGGGCTGCCATCGGGCGCATGGTGCAGATAGTGGAACTCGCCGACGGTGGTGAAACCGGCAGCCACCATCTCGGCGTAGACAGCGGTAGCGAGCCGGTGATAGCTGTCCGGATCGAGCCGGGCCGCGATGGCGTACATCTGCTCACGCCAGGTCCAGAAGCTGCCCCGGTCGGTCTGGGTCCGGCCACGCAGGGCCCGATGGAAGGCATGACTGTGCGCGTTGGCGAAGCCCGGCAGACTGAGCCCGGTCAGCCGTTGTTCCCCCGGCTCGACCGGAGCGCCCGGAGCCACCCGGACGAAGCGCCCGTCCAGCACCTCGACCAGGACCTCGTCGGCGAGTGGGGAGGTACCACCGAGCCAGCCCCGTTCCAGCCGGAACAGGCTCACAGCAGCCGCTCCAGACCATCGGCCAATGCCGCCACGCCCTCCAGGCAATCGGCGACCTCGGCGTGCTCCACGGGTGAGTGGGAGATCCCGGTGGGGTTGCGGACGAAGAGCATCGCGGTGGGCATGCCCACGCTCTGCATGATCCCGGCATCGTGACCGGCCTGGGTCGGCAGCACCGGCAGCCGGGAGCCGTCCGGAGAGGTCCCGATCCTGGTGGCCAGGGGACGGTGGAAGTGCACCACCCCCGAGACCGACTCGGCGGTCACCGTGACCGTCGTTCCGTCCCGGTGGGCGCGATCCCCGGCCAGCCGTTCGACGTCGGCCACCAACTGGGTCAGCGCCTCCTCGGAGGCACTGCGGGCATCCATCCAGGCGGTCACCCGGGAGGGCACCGCGTTGGTTCCATTGGGAGCCACCTCGACCCGTCCGAATGTGGCCCGGGCATCCGTGCTGCGGGCCGACTTGTTCGCAGCCAGCGCGGTCATCGCGAACGTGAGCATCGGATCACGCCGGTCCGACATCCGGGTCGTACCGGCGTGATTGGCCTCGCCCTGGAATTCGAAGCGGTAGCGTCCATGCGGCCAGATCCCGCTGGCCACCCCGACCGCCGCACCCCGTTCGACCAGATCGCGGCCCTGCTCCACGTGCAGCTCGACGAAGGTCCCGATCGGACTCAGCCGCTCGGGTCCCTCCGGGTCCAGCCCGGCCTCGGCCATCGCATCGGGCAAGAAGACTCCGTCACGATCACGCAGTTCACGCGCCGTGGCCCAATCGAGGGTGCCGACCGCGAGCCGAGAGCCCAGGCAGGCCAGGCCGAAACGCGAGCCCTCCTCCTCGACGAACGCGGAGACGCCGAGCGGTCCGGTCGGCACCACCCCTCGTTCACGCATCAGGTCGATCGCGGCGAAGGCGGAGACCACACCCAACGGTCCGTCGAAGGCGCCGCCGTCCAATACCGAGTCCAGATGGGAGCCGGTCACCAGCCCCGGTAGGTCCTCCGTCTGCTGGTCCGGTCGCCACCAGCCGATCCGGTTGCCGAAGGCGTCGGTCTCCACCGTCAGCTCACGGGCGATGCACTGTGCCACGAACCAGGCATCGAGCTCCCGCTCGGCTCCGGTGAAGGGCTGCCTGAAATAGCCACCCGACGTTCGGTCGCGTCCTATCGGCAGCAGGTCGCGCCACATCTCCTCGAAATCCACATCGTCAGTCCATCCCGTCGACCGCACCTCGGGCAAGGCGACCCAATGGGCGGCATGTCTCGGATCCCAGACCTAAGGCTTTCGATCGTCCCGAACCGGGCCATTTCGAGCTTCGGTCCGGCTCCCGATGCACGTACCCGGCTGTTCGACGTATCGACGCCGACCTGTCAGCCTGGAGTCAGGAAGCTACGGAAGGATCCGCTCCGTGAACTCGGCGCCCCTCATCTCCCCGACGGCCGACGGACTGCGGGTCCGGCGGGTTGCCGCGATCGTTGCCGGCGTGGCCGCACTGGTCTGGCTGCCCGCCATCTGGGGGCCGACCAGCCCCGACGAGGGCGGATTCATGCTGGTCGCCTCCCAGTGGGGGCCGGGCGACTCACTGTATGGCAACTACTGGGTGGACCGGCCTCCACTGCTGCTCCTGATCCACGGCGCCGCCGCGGAACTGGGTGGATTGGCGGCCCTGCGGATCATCGGCATCCTGGCCGTGGTGGTCACCGTCCAGCTGTCGGCCGCTCTTGTTCTGCGCGCCGTCCGATCCGTCCAGAGCCCGCCGTCCCGACGAGCGCTGCTGGCACCGGTGGTGCTGACCGGTGCCCTGTTGAGCACCCGGCTGTTCGGGGCCGGCGAGGTGGGTGGCGAACTCCTCACGGCTCCGCTGCTCCTGGGCGGATTCGTCGCGCTGGTCGCCGCTCAGCAGGCGACCACCACCCGCACCAGGACGGGCTGGGCACTGACGGCGGGGGCCTGCGCGGCCGCGGCCCCGCTGGTGAAACAGAACGCCATCGACGTTTTTCTGGTCGCTCTCGTCCTGACCCTGGCGCAGTTGCGCGCCGGCGAACGGCGGATAGGCGGCCAGGTCCTGGCCTGGTTCACGGTCGGAGCCATCACGGTGACCGTCCTGGTCTTGGCCACGGCACATGAGCTGGGCACCCCGCTGAGCGGGCTGTGGGATGCGGTGGTGACGTTCCGGATGCGAGCCGCGGAGGTTCTCAGTCAGAGCGCCACGGGTACCCAGAACACCCGATTGATGCTGCTCATAGCCTGCCTGGTGGTGTGTGCCGCACCCGCCGTCGTCGCGCTGCTCGTCCAGTTCCGGACCCCGCCGCTGCACAGCGCAAGACCACCGCTCGAACTACGCTGGGCGGCACTGGTAGTGCTCTCCTGGGAACTGTTCGCGATCGCCGGGGGCGGCAGTTGGTGGCTGCACTACCTGATGGTTCTGGTGCCCGGGCTGGCCCTGGCCGGCGCGGCCGCAGCCGTCCGATCTGGCACCTGGCGCCACGGTCTGGTGGGTGGTCTCGGCCTGGCGGTGATCTCGGCGGCGGTCAGCCTCCCGGTCTCGGTGCATGCCGCGGTGACCACCGACAACGACCAACAGGTGGCCTCCTATGTGCGCGACCACTCCCGCATCGGGGACACCCTGACGGTTGCCTTCGGCTACGCCAATATCGCCTGGGACTCTGGACTGAAGAGTCCCTACCAACAGCTCTGGAGTCTGCCGGTCCGGGTGAACGACCCGCATCTGGCCCAGTTCCGGCAGGTGCTTCGCAGCCGGATCCGACCGACCTGGTTGGTGGTCGCCGGCCATGATCTCTCCTCGTGGCCGAGCGGAGGTCACCGCGCCAACCGGATTCTGCACCGCAAGTACGTCCTGAGCGCCCAGATCGGCCGTTTCACCGTCTGGCACCGGGCTGCCCTCCCGCAGCGGGTCGGGCTACGGGTAGGGCCCTCGATGGCACCGTCTCGATGACCCCGGGTCAGGGCACAATGCGGTCATGGAGTTCAACGAGGTGGTCCGTCGGCGCCGGATGGTGCGCCGCTACTCCGACGAGCCGGTGGATCCGGAGGTCGTGAACCGTGCCCTGGAGTTGGCGGTGCGCGCGCCCAACGCCGGGTTCAGTCAGGGCTGGTCGTTCCTGGTCTGCGACGCCCCCGAGCAGGTGGCCCGCTTCTGGCGCGCCACCTCACCGGACCCCGAGGCCGGCAACAAGTGGCTGGACGGGATGCGTACCGCTCCGGTGGTGATCGTGCCGTTGGCCAGCGAGCAGGCCTACCTGGAGCGGTACGCCCAGCCGGACAAGGGGTGGACCGACAAGGATCCGGCCCGATGGCCGGTGCCGTACTGGCACATCGACACGGGCATGGCGGCACTGTTGGTCCTACTCTCCGCGGTCGACGAAGGGCTCGGCGGCTGTTTCTTCGGTATCCCCCCGGCCCAGATCCCCGGCTTCCGCAATGAGTTCGGGGTGCCGGCGGAGTGGACCCCGATCGGTGCGATCACGCTGGGGCACCCCGCCGACGGCGGCGCTGCCGGTTCACCGGCCCGACGATCCCGTCGCCCGATGAGCGAGGTCGTTCACCGCGGCGACTGGTAGACATCCGGGCGCCCCTCGTCGTCAGGACCCGCCGGTGCGACCGTCCCCGAAGCCGGTGTCTCGGGCATCCAGTGCCGCCTTCACGTCCTCGGCAGCCGCACCCATGAAGGCGCTGAATGCTCCGGTCTGCACGGCCAGTGCGGAGGCCTCGGTCCCAGATCGGACCGCGGCATGCATCCCCATCGCCTCCATCGCCCGGTGCACGGTGCGCTTGTTGAGCTGGGTGATCTCGGGATCGATCGCGGCGATCCGACGCGCGGTCTCCAGCACCGCATCCGCCAGTTCGGGGCTCGGATGTGCCCGGTTGGCGAAGCCCGCTGCCACCGCCTCCGACCCGGTCATGGTGTCTCCGGTGAGGACCGCCTCCATCGCCCGTCGTGGGCCCATCAGCCAGGTGTGGAACTGCAGATCCGGCACCCCGAACCGGACCGCGGGGTACCCGATCCGGGCGTTCTCGGCGACGTGGACGAGGTCGCAGCTCGCGGCCAGCTCGGACCCTCCGGCCAGGCAGTTGCCGTGCACCTGGGCGATCACCGGCACCCGCAGTCGGCTGATCGACAGCCAGCCTTCGACCACCTCCCGTTGGAAACGACCCAGTCCCCCACCTGATCCGGCGTATTTCTCGCCCTCCTCGGGGGCCAGGTCGTACCCGGCACAGAAGTCCTTCCCGGCCCCGGCCACGATGACCACCCGGACCTGTGGATCGGCGTCGGCCGCAGCCAGTGCTCGCAGCAGGGCCGAACGTGTCGGGCCGTCCAGGGCATTGCGCTTCTCCGGCCGGTTCAGGGTGATCCTGCGGATCGAGGGCTCCGGCTTCTCGACGAGGACACGGTCGGGCGGGGTCTGCGAGGCGCTCACCGAACCATCAAACCACCCGAGGTGGACCTGTGCAGCGACGGTTCCCAGCGGCTAGCGTCTCGTCATGGACTCTGCCCGCCCCGCCGACTTCGACCGCCTGCGTGACCGTGCCATCGACGACCTCGCGGCGCTGGTCCGGATCCCGACCGTGTCACACCGTGATCCCGAACTGGTCGACGTCGCGGCCTTCGACGGCTTCCTGGAAGAGCTGGCACACCGGTTCCCGTTGCTGCACGAGCATCTGGAGCTGACCCGGGTGCACACGCACGGGCTGCTGTTCCGTTGGAAGGGTGTCACCGACGAACGCCCGGTGGTATTGATGGCGCACCTGGACGTGGTCCCGGTCGAGGGTGAGTGGACCCATCCACCGTTCGACGGGGTGATCGCCGAGGGGTACCTGTGGGGCCGGGGCACCCTGGACGACAAGGGCGCCCTGGTAGGTCTCTGCACCGCGGTCGAGCGGCTGTTGGCACGGGAGTTCATCCCGGCCCGTGACGTCTGGCTCTCGTTCGGATGTGACGAGGAGGTCTCGGGCGAATCGGCCACGGCTGCGGTGGCACTGCTGCGAGACCTGGGCGTGCGGCCCTGGTTCGTGCTCGATGAGGGCGGCGCGGTGGCCCACCAGGCGTTCCCCGGGGTGAAGGCGCCGGTGGCGGTGATCGGCGTTTCGGAGAAGGGCCTGCTCTCGGTCGAGCTGACCGCCCGCGGCGCCGGTGGACATGCTTCGACCCCGGCCACCTGGGGTCCGGTCACCCGGATCGCTCGGGCGCTGGTCCGCCTGGAGAAGAGCCCGTTCCCTGCCGGCCTGCCCGAGCCGACCCTCGACATGTTGGAGCGGATGGCGGCGCAGATGTCCGGGCCGCTCAAGCCGCTGCTGGCCAATGCGCGTCGGCTGCGGCCCGTCGTGACCAGGGCACTGATCCTGGCCGGCTCCGAACCGGCCGCGTTGACCCGGACCACGATGGCGGCCACCACCTTGTCGGGCTCACCGGCCCTGAACGTGATCGCCGGAACCGCCACCGCCGGGGTCAACCTGCGGGTCGCGGTGGGCGAGAGCCTGGCCGGCACGGTCGAGCACATCCGACGGGCGATCCGTGACGACGACATCGAGATCCGGATCGTGGACGCCCACGAGCCCTCACCGATCTCCCCCTACGACGACGAGGCGTTCGCCCTGCTCGAACACACCGTGGCCCGCCGCTTCCCGGATGCGGTGGTCACTCCGTACGTGATGATGGCCGCCACCGACTCCCGGCACTTCACCGCGATCAGCGACAACGTCTACCGACACGCTCCGTTCCGGATGAGCAAGGAGCAGCGCGAGACGATCCATGCGGTCGACGAGCGGGTCGGTCTGGACGACTTCGCCGACGGGGTGCTCTGGTACGCGGACCTGATCGAGGCGCTGTGAAGGTGGCCCGCCGTGAGACGAGGGTGCCGACCCCGGTGAAGGGCATCGCGGCGGTCGTCGGCTTCCTGGCCGCCGTCGAGTTCGCCTCCGGCATGCTGCAGGGGTTCTACACCCCGATCTATACCGACATCGCCGATCACCTACGGATCGCCGATGCCGATGTGAACTGGTTCGAAGCGGCCCAGCTGGTGCTGTCGGCACTCTGTGTCCCGTTGCTGGCCCGATTGGCGGACCTGTGGGGGCATCGCAATGTGCTGCTGCTCAGTACCGCGGTCACCGCCGCGGGATCGTGGATCCTGGTCGTCGCACCGAGTTTCACCACCTTCCTGATCGGTTGGGCACTGCAGGGCGCCTATGTGGTGTGGCTGCCGATCGAGGTGGCCCTGATCTACCGGCGGACCGCCGGCAGCGGGCAACAGGGGGCGATCACCCGCAAGGCCGCGGGGATCCTGGTCGGAGTGCTGGAGTTGTCGGTGATCGTCGCGGCCGGCCTGTCCGGCGCATTGGTGGGGAAGCTGTCGATGAACGCCCTGCTGGCCATCCCAGCCGTGGTGGTGAGCGGATGCTTCCTGGTGATCTGGTTCCGGATCAACGACGCGCCACCGATCGGAGCGGGTCGGATCGACTGGGCCGGACTGGGCCTGATCACGACCTCGCTCGGGCTGGTGATGGGCGGCTTGATCACCATCCGCCTGCAGGGCGTCGGGCATCCATCGGGTTGGCTGCTGATCGCGCTGGGAGTGGTGGTGCTGGCCGGGTTCGTCGCCTTCGAGGCGCGTCATCCCGACCCACTGGTGGATGTCTCGATCTTCCGGATCCCGGGGCAGTGGCCCGTGCAGATCACCGCGTTCCTGTTCGGGATGAGTGTGCTGGGCGCCCAGATCCCGCTCTCCACCTTCGCCCGGACCGATCCCGACCAGGCGGGCTACGGGCTGGGCGCCGATGCCGGATTCGTGACCGTGCTGATCGCGGTCTATGTGATCAGCATGGCGGGTGGCGCGTTCTCGTTCCCGGTACTGGCCCGGCTGGCCGGGATGAGGACCGCGATGGCGGTGGCTCTGGGGCTGGTCGGGCTCGGCTACGGGCTGTGGATCCCATTGCACGGCAGTACCGGGCAGGCGGTACTGAACATGCTCGTGGTCGGGGTCGGCTCGGGTGCCCTGGTGGCCGCGCTGCCCGCGGCCGCGGCCGCCGCGGCTCCCGAGAACCGCACCGGGCTGGCGACCGGGTTGACCAACGGCATCAAGACGGTCGGCGGGGCGATCGCCTCGGCCATCTTTGCGATCGCTCTGGCCTCCACCGGCTCACTGGCCGATCCGACCGAAGGCCATGCCCCGCTCTCGGGCTACCTGATCGTCTGGGCGGTCTGCGCCGCCAGTTCCCTGATCGCCGGCCTGCTCCTCTTCGCTGTCCCTCGCCGCGCCTTCGCCGACCCGTCCCCCGCTGATGAGGCACTTGTGTGACCCCTCACCCGCCGCTGATGAGGCACATAAGTGCCTCATCAGCGAGGAAGGGCCTACTCGCGGTGCAGGGCGACCAGGGCGCGGGCGCGTTCCAAGGCCGCATCGAGCATTCCGGGGCCGGTGAAGGTGACAGAGTGCACGGTGCCGGTCCAGGTGAACGGAACCTGGTAGTCATCGCTGACCGGGAAGCCGTCGTCGTGACCGATCCGCAGCCCACCGCCGCCGATCTGGATTCCGCTGGCGCCCAGCCCGCCGGGCAGGGGTGACCGGTGCACCTCGGTGCCATCCACCACGATCACCCCTTCCCCGCTGGAGCCGTCGAAACGGAACCCGATCCGGTGTCGGCCCGGCGCCAGCACCTCGGGAGCGGCCACCCTGGCCGGGGTCGAGACGTTGTTGAGCAGGAACGTCGGACGTCCCTCCAGCACCGCCAGCGCCCAGCCGTTGGACCAATCGCCGATCGCCGCCAGGATCCCCTCGCCGCCGCCTTCAGGCACCTCCACCTCGGCCTCGACCAGAGTCCCCATCGACAGCGACGGAACCTGTTCATCGGCCACCGGCCGACCGCCCGGACGCATCACCACCTGCTGTGGGATCGGCCAGAGCGGCATCTCCATCCCCGGCAGGTGCCCATACAGGCTGTCGGTCATCGGCAGCACCTGGTTGCGCTCGGCCTCGGCCCACCAGACCCGCTCCAGGTCCGCGACCACCTCGGGGTACTCGTCCGCCAGGTCTCGGGCCTCGGCGAAGTCGTCGGCCAACCGGTACAGGCACCAGCGATCACGGTCGAAGTCCCGACTCCCGGTCAGGTACTTGTCCTCGTCGATCACCCCGCCGCTGACGTGATCGGTGGTCACCTTCCACCCGTCATGGATGAGCGATCGCGAACCCAGCATCTCGAAATACTGGGTCGTCCTGATCTCGGCGGCATCGGCAGCATCGAAGGTGGGCAGCAACGATCGGCCCTCGACCGGCAGCTGCGCCACCCCGTCGATCGTCTCCGGCGCGCTGACCCCACAGGTCGCCAAGATCGTCGGGAACAGGTCCACCAGGTGACAGATCTGCTCCCGCACCCCTCCGGCCTGATCACCCAGTGCCTGGGCGCCACCGACCGGGCGCACGATCAGCGGCGTCCGGGTGCCACCCAGCCAGGTGTAGCGCTTCCACAGCTTGAACGGTGTGTTGCCCATCCAGGCCCAGCCCCACGGGTAGTGGTTGTAGGAGCGGTGCCCACCGATCTCGTCGGCCCCGGCCAGGTTGTCGTCCAGCGAGTCGGGCACGTTGAACCCGAACCGGTGCTCGTTGATCGATCCCACCCGGCCACCCTCGGCGCTGGCCCCGTTGTCGCTGGTCAGAATGATCATGGTGTTCTCGTTGACGCCCAGGTCCCGCAGCCCGGCCAACAACCGACCGAAATGGTGGTCGAAATGGCTGACGAACCCGGCGTGCGCCTCGGCGAAGCGGGCGAACAACCGCCGCTCCACCGCGCTCAACTCGGCCCAGGCCTGGACCCACTCGGGTCGCTCCGGGAGTTCGGTGCCCTCCGGCACCACCCCTTCGGCCAGTTGCCGGGCGAAGACCCGCTCCCGGATCTCGTCCCAGCCGTCATCGAACCGGCCGGCGTACCGCTCGATCCACTCCGGCGGTGCCTGGTGCGGAGCATGCCCGACCCCCGGCGCGAAGTACATGAAGAACGGCTTGTCCGGGGCGGCGTTCTTCTGGTCGGTGATCATCGCCAGCGCCTCGTCGACCAGGTCCTCGGTGAGGTGGTACCCCTCCACCGGGGTGGCCGGGGTCTGTACCGGGGAGTTGTCCCGGACCAGGGTCGGGGTCCACTGGTTGGCATCGCCGTGCAGGAAGCCGTAGTACCGCTCGAAGCCGAGCGCCAGCGGCCAGGTGTCGAAGGGCCCGGCCGCAGAGCGGTCGTTACGGGGGGTCAGGTGCCACTTGCCTACCGCCATCGTGCTGTATCCGGCGTCCCTGAGGACCCGGGCCACGGTGCCTGCCGACTTCGGGATCCGGCCCTGATAGCCGGGGTACCCGGTCGGCAGGTCGGCCAGGAACCCCACCCCGACCTGGTGCGAGTTGCGGCCGGTGAGCATCGCGGCCCGACTCGGGGAGCAGATCGCGGTCACATGGAATCGGTTGTAGCGCAGCCCCTCACCAGCCAGAGCGTCCAGATTCGGGGTGTCGATCTCGGCACCGAAGGATCCCAGTTGCCCGAACCCGACATCGTCCAACATCACCACCACCACATTCGGCGCTCCTGCCGGATGCGGACGTGCCGGATGGAACGGCTTGGACTCGGCGGTGGTGCGGCCGATCACGGGGCCGTCCTGAGCGGGCGTTGTCATCAGGTCTCCTGATCTAGAGTAGTGACGTGGATCTTCCGGACGCTCGGTCGAAGTTGGACTTCGGCGTGCTCCTGAACGTGGCCGGGATCGTCTTCGTCGATGAGTTGAACGGGCACATGGCCGCCGCCGGATTCGACGGCTTCACGTTCCGCACCGGCTGGGTGATCCGGGTGGTCGGCAAGGACACCGTGCCGCTGCGGGAGTTGGCCGAGCGGATGGGCCTGTCCAGCCCGGGCACACTCAAGGCGATCGATCCGATGATCGGTCATGGGTACGTCGAACGTGCCGCCACCGAGGACCGCCGGGTCCGTGCCGTACGAGTGACCGAGCGCGGTTGGCAGGCACTGGCCACGGCGAGAGAGTTCCACGAGATTTTCGAGAGCGAGCTCGGCGACCGGGTCGGCGAGCAGACGGTTCAGGCGATCCGGATCGGGTTGACCGAGTTGCTGGATCGGGGGCCGGTCCGCATGCCGGGCGGGCTGGTCTCCCCGGCTCCATAGACCTCCGATCATGACCTGACCGGCTCTGAGCCGGTGAGAACCCGGCTCCGGCGCCGCCAGAAGGTGGCCAGCACTAGTCCGGTGAACACGTCCCACAGGCCCCACAGCGCCGCCACCAACGCCACCCCTCCGGCCTGATCGAAGTAGGCGAGCGCCAGGACCAGACCCAGAGCGGTGTTGCGAACCCCCATCTCCAGGGTCATCGCGCGTACTCCGCCGGTGTCGAGCCGGATGGCCTTGGCCAGCAGGAATCCGAGTCCCAACACCATCAGGTTCTGCAGCACCACCGCCGGAGCCACCTCGCCCACGTACTTCAGAATCACCCCGGCTCGAGCGCCGACCCCCAGCCCGATGGTCAGTAGCAACAACACCAGCACGCCTCGGTCCAGCGGCTTGCGGATCCGGGCCGCGACGGCCGGATACCTGCTGGCAGCCACCACGCCGAGCACGAAGGGAACCCCGATCAACAACCCGACCTCGACCCCCATCTCGACCGGATCCAACTCGATCTTGGTGAGCAGCGCGTCGGCCCGGGCATACTGGCCGGCCCAGAACGCGAAGAGCACCGGAGTGGCAGCGATCGCCACCACATTCGAGACCGAGGTCATCGCGATCGACAGGCCGAGATCGCCGCGGGCACGGTGGGTGAGCAGATTGGAGAGGTTCCCGGCGGGCAGGCACGAGATCAGCAGCATGCCCAGGGCCACCGACCCGCGCACCTGGAGGAGTTGGCACAGCAGGAGCGTCGCGGCCGGGAGCAGGAGAAACTGACCGAGCACCCCGACCAGCAACACCCACGGTCGCCGGAAGTGCCGGGCCAGATCGTCGAAGGTGGTCTCCAGGGCGACCCCGAACAGGAAGATCGCCACCATCACCTTGATCATGACGCCCACCCCGGTGGGCAGGCTCATGGTCTCCTCGTCCAGGTTGGCGGCCGCATGCAGCACTGGTTCCGTGACGGTCATCAGCACGTCCAGCATCACGCCTCCAATTGCTTAACCCGGGTTAATAATTGAAGTGAACTGCATCACGGTCGACGCCGTCAAGAGCGGGTCAGGGAGCGCCGCGCGGCTCGTTCCACCCTTCGGCCCCACGGGTCTGTTCGGTCAGCTCATCGACCACCAGCAGGTCATCGCGTACCTGGCCGGCCCGGTACGAGGCCCGCCCGACCATATGACTGGCCACCACGCTCGTGGCCATCTGCATGGCCACGATCAGCAGCAGGAATCCGACCACCCGCGGGTCCCGCAAGCGCACCGCCAGGCCGAGCACCACCAGCATCAGTCCGATCACCTGGGGTTTCGTCGCCGCATGCATCCGGGAGAGCAGGTCCGGCAGCCGCAGCACCCCGACCGCCGCCATCAAGGTGAAGAAGGAGCCGGACAGCAGCAGCAGAGCGGCGACGATGTCCCATACGGCATCCGTGTTCATCGCCCCTCCTCGCTCCAGAGTTCGGCCTTGTGATCGCTTTCGCGTCGTTCCACATCTTCCTGTTCGGCCGCCTCGTCGTCGGAACCCGACGCGTAGCGCGCCACCGCGACCGAGCCGGCGAATCCGACCACGGCCACCACCAGCAACATCGGCAGCCCGTCGGTGTCATTGCCCCACGCCGCGTCGATGGCCACGGCACAGACCAACACCGACATCAGTACGTCCAGAGCCATCGACCGGTCCAGGATGGTCGGCCCGATCGTCATCCGGATGACCAGTAGGAAGGCCGCCGCCGCGAGCATCACGCCCGATATCGCCAGCACCGCGTTCATCGGGCCACCCCCTTGCTCAGATCCGCGTCTGTGCCAGTAGTCGGGTCGGCCGGGGCGACCTTGGGCGGGAACGCCTCGAGGAACCGGCGCTCCACCGCCAGGGCCTGATGCCGGAAACGCTCGGCAGCCTCGCGATCGGGCACGTCCAGTACGTGCAGGAACAGCGTATGGCTGGACCGGCGCACCTCCACCACCACCGACCCAGGAACCAGCGAGAGCATCGCCGCCACCCCGGTCAGTACGAAATCGGACTGGCTGGTCAGGTCGACGCTCACTACTGCATTGCGCACTCCACGACGGCGCAGCACCACCCCGGTGACCTCGATCGAGGCCCGCACCACATCGACCAGGAACCCCAGCCCCAACCGGACGAGCTTCAGCGGTCGCAGCCGCACATCAGCCTCGAGGGCCGGCAGCGGGAAGACGACCGAGACGATCACCGCCGCCAGCACCCCACTGACCAGCAGTAGCGGCGAGAACGAACCCCAGAGGGTGCACCACACCAGGGTCAGCCAGAGGATCGGGATCGGCTGCACGGCCCGATATCTGGCGGGGCGCTTCGACCCGTCGCGACGAGTTCTGACCCGCGGACTCACGGCCGTTCACCGCCCAGCACGATCCAGCTGTAGTGACCCGGGGTCATCAGATCGTCGGCAGCTCGCTCGGCATACGAGTACAGAGGTCCGGCCAGCACCGTGATCGACACGGTGACCCCGACCAGGATCATCGCCGGTGCCAGCATCCAGGCCGGCATCGAGCGCACGTCGTCGCCATCGGCGATCAGCTGGTGGAAGTCGCGATCGGAGATGTCGGCGTCCGAGAGCCGCCGCGCCTCGGCGATCGCCTCCACTGGAAGGACCATGCCGGCAGCGGTATGCACGTGACCTCGGTGCACCGAACCGGCACCCAGGCTCTCCAACTCCGCCAGCGCCTCGTGGGCCTCGGCCGGGGTCCGCCAGAAGGCGACCGACCAGGTCTTCGCCACGGCATAGAGCGTGAGCAGACTGGTCAATACTCCGGCCCCGACCAGCACCCAGGCCAGGGCACTGCCCTGCTCCTGCGCCGCCTGCAGCAGGCCCACCTTGCCGATGAAGCCGGACAGCGGCGGGATTCCGGCCAGGTTCATCGCCGGCACGAAGAAGAGCACCGCCAGCAGCGGGGCGAGCCGAGCCAGACCTCCGATCCGGACCAGCGAGGTGGATCCGGCTCGCCGTTCGATCAGTCCCACCACCAAGAACAGGGCGGTCTGCACGACGATGTGGTGCACCACGTAGAAGATGGTGCCCGCGGTGCCGATCCGATTGGCCAGGGCGATGCCGAGCACCAGATACCCGATGTGACTGAGCAGGGTGAAGGAGAGCATCCGCTTGATATCGGACTGGGCGATCGCGCCCAGGATCCCGATGATCATCGTGAACGCCGCCGCGACCAGCAGCAAGGTGGTGAGATGACTGTCGGGGAACAGCACCGTCTGCATCCGCAGGATGGCGTAGACCCCGACCTTGGTCAGCAACCCGGCGAAGACCGCGGTGACCGGAGCCGGAGCCGTCGGATAGGAATCGGGGAGCCAGAAGGACAGCGGGAAGATCGCCGCCTTGATCGCGAATGTCAGCAACAGCAGCAATTGGATGAGCAGCGAGACGTGGTCGGGCAGCGCCTGCATCCGCTCGGCCAGTTGGGCCATGGTCAAGGTGCCGGTGGCCGCGTAGAGCACCGCCAGCGAGATCAGGAACAGGACCGAGGAGAGCAGCGCCACCAGCACATAGATCGTGGCGGCCCGGATCCGGGGCTTGGTGCCGCCCAGGGTGAGCAGCACGTAGCTGGCGAAGAGCAGCATCTCGAAGCTGACGAACAGGTTGAACATGTCCCCGGCCAGGAAGGCGTTGGAGATTCCCGCCACCAGGACCAGGAAGGTCGGGTGGTAGACCGACACCGGCGCCGACTCCTCATCATCGACCATGCCCTGGCCGATCGAGTAGCCGAGCACGCAGGTGGTCACCACGGCCGACACCAGCAGCATCAGGACCGAGAACCGGTCCGCGACCAGCACGATGCCGACGGTGGGCTCCCAGCCGCCGACCCAGATCGTGATCGGTCCGTTGCTGTCCACCTGCACCAGCAGGGTGCCGGCGACCGCGATCAGGGCGACCAGCACCCCCATGCTGAGTCGGCGCTGGGCGGCCGGGTGACGGGAGAGCACCAGCGACAGGGCAGCGCCCAGCAGCGGCAACAGCACCGCGATCGGGACGAGCGCGCTCATCGGTCCTCACCCTGTCTCTGGTCGTGTTCCTCGGTCTCGATCACATCGGCCGGATCGCACTCGTCCAGTTCCTCAGCATCGAAGTCCGAGTCGTCGTGATCGGTCTCGACGTCGGTGCTCCGGGTCTCCGCGCTATAGGCCTCGGAGGTGACGTCAAGGTTGGCCAGCCGTCGGATCAAGGCGTCCTCGGGATCGTCCTGCACGTCGTCGTGGCCGTTGAGCTGCCAACTGCGATAGGCCATCGCCATCACGAAGGCGGTGGTGGCCAGAGTGATCACGATGGCGGTGAGCACCATCGCCTGCGGCAGCGGATCGGAGATGTCGTTCTGTTCGACGCCTTCCACCATGATCGGCGCCTTGCCGGCCGGCCCTGCCGCGACCATGAAGGCCAGCGCCACTCCGTTGCCTGCCATCACCAGCCCCACCAGGGCGCGTGACAGGCTCCGTTCGAGCAGCAGGTAGACACCGCAGCCGATCAGGCCCGCCGATCCGAGCACCAGAGTGAGGTTCACGGTCGGCTCACTCATGCGGGGTCCTCCGCCCGCTCGGCAGCAGTCGCGGCCGCGGCCGCGCGCTGCTCCTGCAGGATCTGCCGGGTGATCTGCGATCCGAGGGCCCGGAGCAGGTCCAGTACCAGGCCGATGACCACCAGGTAGACCCCGATGTCGAAGAGCGCCGAGGTCACCACGTGCAGGTCACCCAGGAGCGGAAGATGAATGTCGAGGATGGCGCTCTGCAGCACGGTGCCCCCGAACATCAGCGGGGCGGCCGCCGCCGCGACCGCCACGAAGAGCCCCCAGCCGATCACGTGACCGGCATCCACCGGAGCCGCCTCGTCGAGCTCGTACCGGCCGCCGGCCAGATAGCGGATGGTCAAGGCCAACCCCGCCACCATGCCACCCGCGAAACCGCCGCCCGGTGCGTTATGACCCACGAAGAGCAGGTACACCGAGAAGATCATCACCGTGTGAAAGATGAGCCGGGTGATCACCTCGAAGATGATCGAGCGACTCTCGGGGGGCAGGGTACGCGAGGCCGCCATCCAGACCCGGCGACCCGGGGCGGTGGGCTGTTTGCTGATCCCTTCCGGGAACGGGATCTCGTGCACCCGGCGGATGGTCGCACTGCGGGCATCCACGAAGATCAGGGCCGCGACCCCGGTGGCCGCGGCCACCAGGACCGAGATCTCCCCGAGTGTGTCCCAGGCGCGGGTGTCGACCAGCACCACGTTGACGATATTGAGTCCACCGCCATATTCCGTCGCCAACGGGGGCAGCAGATCCGAGACCGGTAGCGCGATCCGGGCGCTGGTGCCGATCAGCAGGAAGCCCGCCACCGCGACGGCGACTCCCGCCGCCAGTGCCATCCGCAGGTAACGGCGGCCGGTCAGCGGCCGATCGGTGAAGAACTGCGGCAACCGTCGCAGGGCCAGCACGAAGACCACCATGGAGAGCGTCTCGACCAGTACCTGGGTCAGCGCCAGGTCGGGTGCCCCCTGCAATACGAAGAGCACCGCCGTCCCGTAGCCCGTGGCTCCGGCGAGTAGCACCGCGCGCAGTCGGCGCCGGGAGCGGACCGCCATGACGGCTGCGGATCCGATCACCACGACGCAGACCAGTTGCCACGGAGAGCTCCAGGCCACCACGTTGACCTGCCAACTGTCCCAGTTGGCCACCATGACGCTGCCCGGCACCAGCACCAGTGCCAGCAGGATCACGGTCAGATAGGCGGTGGCGGAGCCGCGCTGCACGAATCCGGTGGTCTCCACCGCGAACCGATCGAGGCTGCGCACGAGCCAGCCGTAGGCCTTCTCAGCCGACAGGCCGGTGGTCAGCCGTGCCTGCAGCGTGGCAATGGGACGCCGATAGAAGAAGAGGAACGCACCGCTCAGGAGCACGAAGATGGTCGCGTACAGCGGGAGACCCAGGCCATGCCAGAGCGACAGCTCGGGGGGGTGCAACCCGGCTGGGTATCGGGCGGCTTGATGGGAGAGCAGGGTGGTGAGTCGGTCACCCAGGAACCCGAAGACCAGGCACAGGAACCCGAGCAGCACCGGCCCCGCCACGAATCCGGGCGGCACCCGGCGGACCGCCAGCGGCTCCTCGACCACCCGGTTGCCGAACGCACCCCACACGAAGCGCAGCGAGTAGGCCACCGTGAGCACGGACCCGGCCACCACCCCGGCGAAGACCAACCAGGCCACCTGGGTGCTGAGCCCGGACCCGTCTCCGTCACTCGAACGGGCCACGTCGACCAGGGCGACGAAGACGCTCTCTTTGGCCACGTATCCCAGCAGGGGCGGCATCCCGGCCATCGAGGCGGCCGCCAGGGTGGCCGCCACGGCGAGAAGCGGCATCCGGTAGAAGAGTCCGTTGAGACGCCGCAGATCCCGGGTACCGGTACTGCGGTCGATCACCCCGACGGTCAGGAACAGGGTCGCCTTGAACAGTGCGTGACCGATCACCACGGCCAGGCCGGCCAGCATCGCGCTCCGGGTGCCGATGCCGAGCACCAGCATCATGAAGCCGAGTTGACTGACCGTACCGAAGGCGAGCAGCAGCTTCAGGTCGTGTTGCCGCAGGGCCCGCCAGCCGCCCAGCAGCATGGTGAACAGGCCGAGGGCGACCAGCGTCCCGCGCCAACCGGGAACACCGGCCAGACCCGGACCGAGAAGAGCGACCAGGAAGACGCCGGCCTTGACCATCGACGCCGCGTGCAGGTAGGCGCTGACCGGGGTCGGTGCGGCCATAGCGGCGGGAAGCCAGAAATGGAACGGAAAGAGCGCGGACTTGCTGATCGCACCGGCCAACGCCAGCAGGGCGGCGACCACCAGCGCGGCACTCGGGTCGGCCTGCCCGACGTAGCCGACGACCTCGCTGATCCGCATGGTTCCGGCCTGATAGCCGAGCATGATGAAGCCGACCAGCATCGCCAGACCACCGAAGGTGGTGACCACCAGGGCCTGGATCGCAGCCTGGCGGGCCGGACGCTTGCCGGAATCGTGCCCGACCAGCAGGAACGAGAAGACCGTGGTCAGTTCCCAGAAGATGTAGGTGAGCAACAGGTCGTCACTGAGCACCAGGCCCAGCATCGCCGCGATGAACGCGGTCAGCACTCCGGCGAACCGGGGCACCCCGATCGACTCGTCGGTGAAGTACCAGGCACAGTAGGCCAGCACCGCTGCACCGATCCCGAGCACGATCAGGGCCAGGACCCAGCCCAGGATGTCCATCCGGAAGGCAAGCTGCAGATGGATGCCCGGCACCCAGTCGACCACCTGGGCCACGGGCCGGAGGTCGGTGACGGGTCCGGTCTGGGCCAGGACATAACAGAATCCCGCTGCGGGAGCGAGAGCAAGAGGAAGGAAACCTTTGCGGCCCATCACCGACAGGAGCCACGGACAGACCGCTGAGACGACGAACAGTGCAGCGATCAAGAACAGCAAGAAACGGCCCCTGCCCCCGGTACGGCCGGGTTCGGTCGGTCAAGGTCGGTACATCCCCGGCACGGCCATCTCGGTCAGCACCTGGTCACGTCACCATTCTACCCGGATCGGCCCATGCTCCTGACCAGAGGAGTTCCATGGTCCGAACCCCACCTCGCAGAACCGGCAGGTGAATGTACATTAACCGCATGTCTCGCACTGCCAAGGACTTCTTCGCTCCCCTTGCCGTGGGCGCTCCGGCCCCGCTCCGGGAGATTCCGGCCCGGCCCAGCCGCGCGATCCACTTCTTCGATCCGGGCAACGCCAAGATGGCCGCCAAGGTCCCCGAGATGGTCGGCACGGTCGACGTGCTCCTGGGGAATCTCGAGGACGCAGTCAAGGCCGAGAACAAGGAGATCAGCCGCTCCGGCCTGGTGAAGATCGGTCAGAACACGGACTTCGGCCCCACCCAGTTCTGGACCCGGATCAACTCCCTGGACAGCCCCTGGGTCCTGGACGATCTGACCACGCTGGTACCCGCGATCGGCGACAAACTCGACGTGATCATGGTGCCCAAGGTGCAGGGCGCCGAGGACATCCACTACGTGGACCGACTGTTGGCGCAACTGGAGGCGAAGGCGGGAATCACCAAGCCGATCCTCATTCACGCGATCTTGGAGACCGCGCGGGGGGTGGCCAATATCGAGGAGATCTGTGCCGCCTCTCCCCGGATGCAGGGCCTGTCCCTGGGGCCGGCGGACCTGGCCGCGGACCGCCGGATGAAGACCACCCGGGTCGGTGGCGGCCATCCCGGTTACCTGGTCCGTCAAGACCCGCCGCGGGTGGACGGCACCCTTCAGTACGACGCGGAGCGCACCGTCTATCAGCAGGACCTCTGGCATTACACGATCGCCCGGATGGTCGATGCCTGCGCGATGCACGGCATCTACCCCTACTACGGTCCGTTCGGAGACATCAAGGACACCCGGGCCTGCGAGGACCAGTTCCGTAACGCCTTCCTGCTCGGCTGCGTGGGCGCCTGGTCGCTGCACCCGGTCCAGATCAAGATCGCCAACGCCGTCTTCTCCCCCGCGGTCGAAGACGTCGCGCACGCCCGCCGGGTGATCGCCGCGATGGGCGATGGAACCGGCGCGGTGATGCTGGACGGCAAGATGGAGGACGACGCGTCGGTCAAGCAATGTCAGGTGATGGTGCGGTTGGCCGACGAGCTGGCCGCCATCGACCCAGACCTCAAAGCCCGGTACGACGCCATCACGATCGACGAAATCGCCTGAGGATCTACATGTCTGACTTCACTCCCCTGCGTTCCGTCCTCTACATGCCTTCCAGCAACGAGCGAGCGCTCGAGAAGGCGAAGAGCATCCCCTGCGACGCGCTGATCCTGGATCTGGAGGACGCGGTCGCTCCTGCAGCCAAGCCGGCCGCCCGCGAGGCGGCCGCCCGGGCTGCCGCCTCGGGCGAATACGGTCGTCGAACCGTCACCATCCGGGTCAACGGGATCGGCACCGAATGGCACGACGACGACCTCCGGGTCGCAGCCCAGGCCGGCCCTGCCGCGATCGTGGTGCCCAAGGTGAACAGTGCCGCCGAGGTACACGCCCTGGTCACCGCGATGGAGCGGGCCGGAGCCCCCGCCCACACCAGGTTGTGGGCCATGGTCGAGACTCCCGTCGCGATCCTGGACGTGGCCTCGATCGCCCGGGCCTCGGACCGGCTGGGTGCATTCGTGCTGGGCACCAACGACCTGGTCAAGGAGCTGTACGCCGAGCATGTGCCGGGTCGCGCCCCGATCCTGCCCTCGCTGCATCAGGCGCTGCTGGCCGGTCGAGCGGCGGGCATCGCGGTTCTCGACGGGGTCTATAACGACGTCAAGGACGAAGCCGGGTTCCTGGCCGAGTGCGAGCAGGGCCGCCAACTGGGCTTCGACGGCAAGACGCTGATCCATCCGGGTCAGGTGAGTGGCGCCAATGCCGCCTTCGCCCCCTCCGAGGCCGCGGTGGAGGACGCTCGTGGCCTGATCGAGGCCTTCGAGGCCAGCGACGGCGGAGTGGTCACCTACCGGAACAAGATGGTGGAGAACCTGCACGTGGAGTCGGCGCGACGCACCTTGAGCATCTACGAGGCGGTCCAGGCACTGGCCTGACCTCACTCGTCGCGCCGGAACCTGTCGTCTAGCCAGGTCTTCGCCGAGCCCGCGACGCCCGCCGCGTCATGGAGCAGTCGACCGAACGCGTCCTGAGTGTTCCGGAAGGCGTCAGCATACGAGTTCGCCGCGTCCTTGATCGCGTCCGAGACACCGGCGTCGGCGTCGGCGTCGCGGTGTGGATAGGTGCCGGTCAGGACGGCCGTGTACTCCCCGGACTCGACCCAGGTGCGCAGTTCCCGGGCCCGCACCACCGAATACGGGTGGGTCCGGTTCTCGAGCAGCATCAGTTTGAGCAGCGAGTCGCGCAGATCGCCGCTGTCGTCGAATTCGGCGCCCTGAGCATGGAACGAGGTGATGTCGAGCTGAGACAGGTCCCCGCCGCCGGCCAGCTTCATCAGGGCCCGCGTCGCGACCGCCGGATCCTGACAGGCCAACAGCCCGGCCCGGTCACCCGACAGTTCGGACTTTCGCTGCCACTCAGACAAGCCCGCGATGATCGCGCGGCCGGCTAGTGCGCCCATCGGCACCCAGGTGAACAGGCGACCCATCCCCAGCAGCCAGTCCAAGACCGTCCGGTAGACCGCGTGACCGCTCAGCGCGTGCCCCAATTCGTGGCCCACCACGAACCCGAGCTCCTCTTCGTCGAAGAGCGCGACCAGACCCGAGGAGAACACCAGGAAGGGTTTGCCCAAGCCCACGCAGTAGGCATTGAGGCCCGGGTCGGCCACTACGTAGACCTCGGGCACCTCGGCCGCGTCGAGGGTCAGAGCAGCGTCCTGTAGCGCGCGGTGTACCCCGGCGAACTGTCGCTCATCGACCCGCACCGCCGAGCCGAGGTACTGCATCCGCACGGCTCGCTGGTTGAGGAGTCCGTTGAGGGTCTTGAGCAGGGTGTCGAACCCTCTGAGCTTGCGCAGCGCGAGCAAGGCGCTGCGATCGGCCGGGTGCTCCCAGGCGCGGGTCGAGATCCCGGTCAGCGTGTGACGACTCTTCTTGGGCGCGGCCATGCGTCCACCCTGACACACAGCCCCGACTCAGGCCGGGTTCAGTCCGACCGATCGCCCTCGGCCAGCGTCGCGATCGCAGCCAGCGTGACGGGGATCCCCGCCAGCGCCTCGGCCGTGCGCTGTTCCATCCGGCTCTCGGCCTGCTCGGCGTAGTGGTCGCGGAAGAAGTTCTGACCCGCTTCGGTGAACTCCCACGTCTCGGTGAGCGTGCAGGTCCCCGCGCGCTCCCCCGCCTCGATCTGGTAGGACCACTCCACCAGGCCAGGGCCGACCGACCAGGCGAACCGGGCACCGTCCGCCGCGGTGACCACCGAGCGGGTGCTCCACTCCCGCCCGTTGGACGCATTGTGTCCGATGAACGACATGCCCGGGGAGATGCCGGCCGAGGGGTCCTGCTCCCACTCGCACCCCTGGCATACGGGCGACCACTCACCGGTCCGGGTCACATCACTGACCAGTGCATAGACATCCTCGGCGGACGCACGGACGTGGATGGAATCGGCGTATTCACGGCTGGTCACGCACACATCAAAGCACCTCGACCGGGCATCGAGCCGTCGGCCCGGCCGACACCGTGTCCCCAGGCGTCCTCAGCCCTGCAGCAGACCAACCAGAAGTCGGGTGAGCTCGTCCCCGCTCATCGGCTCGGCGCCGATGTCCTGCGCATGCTCGCGGTCGGCTGCCAAGGCGAACAGGGTCGTGGTCAACGCCTCCATGCGTCGCCACGAGACGCTGCGCTCAGCCTGGAGCAGACGCACGATCCGGCCCGAGATCCGCCGCGAGACCGCCCACAGCTCCTTGTCGGCCAATTCGGCCTGCATCGAGGGAAAGGTGCGCACCACCTCGGCGAACCGTGCGTAGTGGGTGGACCCTTGCGCTGCGGGCACGCTCAGCAACGGGTCGACCAAGACCGCGACCAACTCGTGCAGGGTGGCGTCCTCACCCAGGCTCGCCAGCCGGGCCGCGCGCCATTCCTCCATCGCCGTCGTGCGGTGCCGCAGGACTGCCGACTCGACCCCCTCGCGTGATCCGAAGTGGTAGTTGACGGCCGAATTGTTGCGCTGCCCGGCAGCCTGGGCGATCTCGCGCAACGAGACCGACGGACCGATCTCGACATAGAGCCGCTCGGTCGCGCACAACAGCGCGCGTTTGGACTCGGTCATCGTCGAACTCGGCACGAACCCATCTTGCCAAGAACGTTCCTGACTCTCACCTTGACTCCATTAAGCGAATCCGCTTAACTTGGGGACATGACCTTCCAGCTTCCGTCCGGACCGGTGATCCAGCTCGCCTGGGTCACCGATGACCTGGACGAGTGCGAGCGGACCATCTCTGCAGTCTTCGGCCCTGTGTGGTGGACCCGGATGCCCGGAATTCAGTTCGGCCCCGAGACCTGCGAACTGCGCGGCGCTCCCGCGGACTTCGTGGCCGACATCTCCCTCGGCTATGCCGGGGACCTGCAACTCGAGGTGATCCGCCCGGTCAGCGGGGACTCGATCTATACCGAGTTCCTCAGCCTGCACGGCCCCGGCCAGCACCATGTCTGCGTCGAGACCGACGACATCGATGCCGTGGTCGACGCCGCCCGGGCGGCCGGCATCGAGGTCCCCATGCGTGGCTCCATGGGAATCATGGACTTCGCCTACCTGGACCTGTGTGCGCAGGGGTTCGGGTTCGCGGAGGTCGCCCAGCTCACCGACACCGCCCGCGATCTGTACGCCAGCTTGAAGAGAGGAACCCCCTGATGTCACCCCAGAGCACTCAGGTCCGCCAGCTCGACCTCGGCTCCAGCCCCGACCGTTTCGCCCGAGGCTGGCACTGCCTCGGACTGACCTCGGCCTTCGACGACGGAAAGCCCCACGGCCTCGAGGCCTTCGGCGGCAAGCTCGTGGTGTGGCGTGACACCAAGGGCGAGTACAAGGTGATCGACTCCTACTGTCGGCACATGGGTGGCGATCTCTCCCAGGGCTCGGTCAAGGGTGACGAGATCGCCTGCCCGTTCCACGACTGGCGCTGGGGCGGCGACGGCAAGTGCAAGTCGATCCCCTACGCCCGCCGGGTCCCGTTGCGGGCGCGCACCCAGACCTACCCGACCGACATCCGCAACGGGCAGTTGTTCGTCTGGAACGACCCGGAGGGCAACGCCCCGATTCCGGAACAGCGGATCCCCGAGATCGCCGACCTGGACGAGTACAGCGAGTGGGAGTGGAACACGATCCTGATCGAGAACTCGAACTGCCGCGAGATCATCGACAACACCGTCGACATGGCGCACTTCTTCTACATCCACGGCGCCTACCCGACCTCGTTCGTCACGGTGACCGAGGGGCACGTCTCGGGCCAGTTGATGACCTCCAAGAGTCGCGAGGACGTCTTCGAGCCGAACAAGCACATGGACCCGGACAAGGCCCTGCTCAGCTCGCAGGCCTCGTACTTCGGGCCGTCCTACATGATCGACTACCTGCAGAACGACTTCGGCAACGGCCAGGTCATGGAGTCGGTCCTGATCAACTGCCACTATCCGGTCACCAACAACTCGTTCATGCTGTCGTGGGCCGTGGCGGTCAAGCGGCAACCGGGCGTGGACGATGTCACCGCCGGCAAGATCGCCAAGGCCTTCAGCAAGAACTTCGGAGACGGCTTCCTGCAGGACGTCGAGATCTGGCGCAACAAGGTGCCGGTCCAGAACCCACTGCTCTGCGAGGAGGACGGCCCCGTCTATCAGAACCGGCGCTGGTACGAGCAGTTCTATGTCGACATCGCGGACGTCTCGCCCGATATGACGGACCGTTTCGAGTTCGAGGTCGACACCGAACACGCCCAGATGCAGTGGCGCGCCGAGGTGGCCGACAACCTCCGCAAGCGTGCCGAGGCCGCCCGGGTCGAGGCGCCGGCCATCGCACTGACCTGATCAGGCTCACGAAATGACGACTGGGCCACACCGGAGTCCGAAGACCCGGCGTGGCCCAGTCGTGCTGTGCAATCCGCGTGTCACATCCGGTCCCCCACGGATCCCCACCCGGTCCGGGGCCGGATGCGACACAGATTCCACGTTCCCTCCACTGACATCCAGTCGCGGATCCCCCCGGTCCCGCGACTGAACCCTCCCCGCCCGGTGACACCCTTCCCCCCGGGAGACACCACCGTTCACGTTGTTGATGAGACGCACGCCGAAGACACCCATGACGCGGATTCGAGAAGAATTCGAGTCGAGTAGCCCGAGCAGGCGGCACGGCGACCGAGGGAGGTCTACCGTGGGCCGGGCTGCGAGCCCGCACCCCCACTCTGAGGAGACCCGATGACCGACACCGCACCCGCTCCGGGGTTGCTCAGCCCGCTGACCAACTTCCGCGATCTCGGCGGGATCGCCTTGCCCGAGGGCAGGGTCCGGCCGGGTGTGGTATGGCGAGCCGACGACATCTCCCGGATCGACGAGACCGGAGCGCAGCGACTTCTGGACCAGGGGCTCGGACTCATCCTCGATCTCCGCTCCAGCGAGGAGGCCGAGCACACCGGACGCGGACCGTTCGGCGCTCTGTCCGTCGACTACGAGCACCTACCGATGACCGAGGGCGCGACCGTGCCCGGCGCCTCGTTGGCCGACGCGGTGCTCCAGATGTTGGCCGCTGACCCCGAGGGCGGGATGGGCGCCTGGTATGCCACGACCGCGGTGGCCCAGGCGAAGACGATCCTGCGCGGATTCGAGCGGATCGCCCTCACCGAGGGAGCGACCGTCTTCCACTGCACCGCCGGCAAGGACCGGACTGGGATCTTCGCGGCCTCGCTGCTGCTCACCCTCGGTGCCAGCGAGGCCGATGTGGTCACCGACTACGCCCGGACCAATGACAACCTGGATGCTCTGCTGGCCCGGATCGCCTCGGGCGGGGGCGCGATCGCCCAGATCACCTCGGACCGGGTGCCCTCAGCCGTGAGGGGCGCCCCGGCCGGGAATATGCGCTCGATGTTCCGAGTCCTGAACACCGAGCACGGCGGCCTGCTCCAGGTGCTCACCGACGCCGGTCTCGACCGAGACCTGACCGAGCGGTTGCGTGCCCGGATGGTGCTCGCCGGCTGAGGACGGCCGAACCCGAGGGTCAGACGAACTCCGACCCGGGGTGGTAACGCTTGACCAGTCTCAACGTGTTCTGGTCGGTGTGATGCATCTCGTCTCCGGTGGCGACCAGCCGCATCAGCAGGTCGGAGGTGTAGCTGAGCGTGCCGTCGTCGTTGAAGGCGAACGTGCTGGTGAAGTCCTTCACCTCGGCACGCTCAAGCAGGTAGTGGTTCTGCAGGATGCCGTAGCAGGGTTCGCCGGGCCGGGCATTGAAGTGCAGGATCTTGTCACCCAGGCTGGCATCGCTGCCCGCCAGGATCGCGATGCCCCGCCCGAAGACGACATTGCGCATGACCTGGCCCCTGACCTTGTCCCACAACAGGAAGCCGATCTCGTCGTGGAACGGGTCCATCGCCTCCTCCCCATGCCGCCATGCGGTCATCGAGTAGTTCAGCCCCCACAGCACCTGCTGGCCGTTCTCCTGAATCGGGATCGGCTTGAATGTCGCCCGCTCGAAGTAGGTCGTGTGGCCGGTGACGTCGTCCTGGTTGTGATAGCTCAGGTCGATGCCGACGTCGCCCTCCCACTCGCCGACCAGCGGGGTCAGCGGGCCCAGCTTCTGCGGACCTTGCATGGCTGCGCGATCGAAGATCGGCGCGGTTGTCGTCACAGGCTTCTCCATTCATCCCCGAACATAGTTACCTCGAATATGGCTCAAATTATTGTCTTGCGCAAGACAAGAACCGAGCTCGTGGTCTCTGCCGGCTGCTATCGGGGGCCGCGCTCAGTAGGGGACTCGAGGGTCGGACGGAACGGCCAGGGCCTCATGGAGCCGCTCCAACGCCGCGACGCACGCGGCACGGAGGTCCAGGTCCAGGCCCGCGAGCGCCTCCCCGAGATCCCGGCGGCGACGCTCCCGAACGCTGTCGACCAGGTCGCGACCGGAATCGGTCAACGACAGCACCACCGCGCTCCGGTTCGTCGGATCGGCACCTCGCACCAGGTGCCCCGAATCCGCCAGTCGATCCGCTAGACGCGTCACCGATGAGCCGGCCACGACGAGCAACTGCGCACACTGGGTCGCTCCGGTGGGGCCGAACTGTTCGAGCACCCGAAGCAGCCGGAACTGAGGCAGCGAGACCTCCAGGCCCTCCACACTGCGCAGAGCGACGCCGACGAGATCCTGAGTAGCGATCTCGAACGCATCCAGCTCCCTTGCCGTCACCTTCGCCCGCCCTGCGCTCGCCATGCCCGGAGTCTGACACAGGAACGGCGCTCGAGACCGCACGGCGCCGCAGGTCGCTGAGGGCGATCGACGCAGTACCCACGGGCGGAGCAGACTGGAGACATTCCCGCTTTCGAATCGAACAGGAGATGGCCCAGATGACAACGACCCAGAGGATGTCTATCCGCGATGTCGCGCCCGACGCCTACCAGGCGGTGATGCCGCTACAGAAGTACGCCTCGACCGGCACCGTCGAGCCGAGGCTGATCGTGCTGATCCAGCTGCGTGCCTCGCAGCTGAACCACTGCGCGTGGTGCTTGGACATGCACGCCGCCGAGGCGCGCGAGGCGGGCCTCAGTCAACGTCAGATCGACCTGATCCCCGCCTGGAGCGAGGCGGGCGACCTGTTCAGCGAGAAGGAGCGAGCCGTCTTGGCCTTCGCCGAAGAGGTCACCCTCATCGGGGACGGAGTCTCCGAGGCGGTGTGGGACGGGATC
>CAYNFY010000017.1:0-11797 GCA_964396585.1 uncultured Nocardioides sp. | reverse complement strand
CGCCCACTTCACCGAGACCGAGATCGTCCAACTGTTGATGGCCGTCGCCGCGATCAACGTATGGAACCGGATGAACGTGACCGTACGTACGGCTCTCCCCGACCGGCCCCTCGGTTCAGCCTGAAACACACCGCGAGACCGCTTCACGGGCAGTCCGGCACGAGGTGGATCAGGGTCATGGAGCGAAGTCGATGAGCTTGTTGCTCGGCCCCACGACGCGAATATTGAAGGCGGCGTTCAATACGACTCGAGACGACGGAACCGACCCGAGACACCCGGGAGGAATGCCTTGCTCCGAGAGGTCGCCGGCCGAGAATGTCATGCGCTGATAACGCGGACTACCGATCGACTTCTCGTCGAACCTGACTTCACTCTCTCCGCCGACACGAACCTCACAAAGAGTCGTCGGAGGACCGGAACTACTGGGACTTTGAATCTCTATCAACATGCAGTGGTTCGTGGGATCGAACCGGTCCGTCAGCAGAGCGGTTCCATCCACTGGAGAGTAGGTCGGTCCATTGTCGGTATCGACCACACCGGCATTGACATCGGCGTCGTCCATCACCACGTCGATGGGGCAGTTGTCCAGCGAAACCTCGATCCAGGTGCCCGGAATGAACGAATCGCAATGCAGTGTGAATTCATTGAATTCGAAGGTCGGATCCGGGCTCAGCCCCCCAGTTCCCCCGTTGAGACCTCCACTCAGATCCCCACTGGAGCAGTTCACATTGACCGGAGATCCGAAGACATTGAGAGTCAGGTCGGCCGCCACCATAGTGGACTCCACGCTATAACTGACGCTGGACGAAGATCCCCCGACAACAACCACGGCGATGGGGGCCCCTGCGATAGCGACACCAGGGGTCAGTGCGATACCTCCGGCGACGAGCGCCGCGGTCATCATTTTCCGAACAGCCATCGCTCTCTCCTGGTTCGACATCTTTCGCGGCCAGATACTGGCCGACTGACGGCGGAGTCCCATGATGAGATCAGGTGGCGAGGTGAAGGCAAGCACTATCTGCAGAGCGATCGATTTCGATCGATACCGCCAGTTCTCCATCTCAACTATTGACTAGATTTACCCGGTTCTGCTATGTCGTGTCGTTCGAACGCGACAGACCGAGTGGCGCGAGGAGTTCACGAGCGCATCGGCACCCGCACCCCCTTCTCGTCGGCAACCTGCCCGGCGAGGTCGTATCCGGCGTCCACGTGCCGGATCACGCCCATCCCGGGGTCGTTGGTGAGCACTCGTGCGATCTTCGCCGCGGCCAGGTCGGTGCCGTCGGCGACGCACACCTGACCGGCATGCAGCGAGCGGCCGATGCCGACCCCGCCGCCGTGGTGGAAGGAGACCCAGCTGGCACCCGAGGCGGTGTTGACCAGGGCGTTGAGGATCGCCCAGTCAGCGATCGCGTCCGAGCCGTCCAGCATGGCCTCGGTCTCTCGGTAGGGGGAGGCCACCGAGCCGCAGTCCAGGTGGTCGCGGCCGATCACGATCGGCGCCTTGAGCTCGCCGGAGGCGACCATCTCGTTGAATTTGAGCCCGGCTAGGTGCCGCTCGCCGTACCCGAGCCAGCAGATCCGAGCGGGCAGGCCCTGGAAACTGACCTTCTCCTGGGCCATCGTGATCCATCGATGCAACCGCTGGTTGTCACCGAAGAGCTCCAGGATCGCGGCGTCGGTGGCGGCGATGTCGGCCGGATCACCCGACAGCGCCGCCCAGCGGAACGGGCCCTTGCCCTCACAGAAGAGGGGCCGGATGTAGGCCGGCACGAAGCCGGGGAAGGCGAACGCGCGGTCGTAGCCGCCCTTGCGGGCCTCGTCCCGGATCGAGTTGCCGTAGTCGAAGACCTCGACCCCGGCATCGGCCAACTCCACCATCGCGCGGACGTGGGTGGCCATCGAGGATCGGGCCCGCTCGGTGAAGGCCTCGGGGTCGGCGGCCACGGCGGTGCGCCAGTCCTCGAACGAGACGCCCAGGGGCAGGTAGCTCAGCGGATCGTGCGCCGAGGTCTGGTCGGTCACCACGTCGATCGGGGCGCCCTGCTCCCGGAGTCGGGGAAAGACCTCGGCGGCGTTTCCGAGCAGCCCGATCGACAGCGCTCGTCGCTCGTCGCGGGCGGCCACGGCCAACTCCAGGGCATGCTCGATGGAGTCGGCCTGCACGTCCAGGTAGCGGTGCTCGATCCGGCGGCTGATCCGACTCTGGTCGACCTCGACGCAGATCGCGACCCCGTCGTTCATGGTGACCGCCAGTGGTTGGGCACCGCCCATCCCGCCCAGTCCGGCGGTCAGCGTGATCGTGCCGGCCAGGGTGCCCTCGAATCGCTTGTCGGCGACCGCCGCGAAGGTCTCGAAGGTCCCCTGCAGGATCCCCTGGGTACCGATGTAGATCCAGGATCCGGCGGTCATCTGGCCGTACATGGTCAACCCGAGGTCCTCCAGCCGCCGAAACTCCTCCCAGTTGGCCCAGTCGGGCACCAGATTGGAGTTGGCGATCAGTACCCGAGGTGCCCATTCGTTGGTACGCATCACCCCTACCGGCTTACCGGAGGCGACCAACATCGTCTCGTCGTCGGCCAGCGTCTCCAAGGTGCGTAACAGCGCGTCGTAGGCCTCCCAACTGCGAGCGGCGCGACCGGTGCCGCCGTAGACGACCAGGTCCTCGGGTCGCTCGGCATTGGCCGGATCCAGGTTGTTCATCAGCATCCGTTTGACCGCCTCCGTCTGCCACGAGCGGCAGCTGAGGTCGGAACCGGTCGGCGCATGGATCGGGAGTCTCGGATTGCTCATGAATCCATGTAACGACCTTGACCGAGGCGGCTACCAGACTCGAATCCCTGCTTGCAGTCTCAGATCCGAGATCCCCTCCCCCGCTGATGAGGCACAGAAGAGCCGTATCGGCGTCAGAGCAGGGCGCCCACCGCGGACTCGACCGCCTCCAACAGCACCCCCGAGCGGACCAGATCGACGGCACTCTCGATCTCCGGGCTGAGCCAGCGGTCCGGGCCCGGGGCTCCGACCCCGGCATCTCCCAACGCCGCGATCACGGCCGCGGCGGCAGGACCGGGCTGTAAGGGTGCCCGCATCTGCAGAGCCCGGGCGGCGGTCATCGCCTCGATCGCCAGCACCCGGCTCAATCCATCGACGGATCGACGCAGCTTGCGCGCCGCAGACCACCCCATCGAGACGTGATCCTCCTGCATCGCACTGGACGGGATCGAGTCCACCGACGCGGGCACGGCCAACCGCTTGAGCTCGCTCACGACAGCGGCCTGGGTGTACTGCGCGATCATCAGGCCCGAGTCCACCCCGGGATCATCCGCCAGGAACGGGTTGAGGCCGGCGTTGCGCGCCTTGTCCAGGAATCGATCGGTCCGGCGTTCGCTGATCGAGGCGACGTCGGCGGCCACGATCGCCAGGAAGTCGAGCACATAACCGACCGGCGCCCCGTGGAAGTTACCGTTGGACTCGACCCGGTTCTCGCTCGCCAGCACCACCGGGTTGTCCACCGCACTGGCCAGCTCCCGATCGGCCACCGTGGCCGCGTGCTCCACGGTGTCTCGAGCCGCCCCGTGAACCTGCGGCGAGCAACGCAAGGAGTACGCGTCCTGGACCCGGTTGCAGTCCCCTGTCCGGTGAGAGGCCACGACCGCACTGTCGGCCAAGAAGGCGGTCAGGTTCGCGGCGCTCAGGGCCTGCCCCGGATGCGGCCGGATCGCCTGCAGCTCGGGGGCGAAGACCCGATCGGTGCCCAGCTGACCCTCGACGCTCATCGCCGCGGTGATGTCGGCGGTGCGCAGCAGCATCCGCAGGTCGGTGATCGCCATCACCAGCATGCCGAGCATCCCGTCGGTGCCGTTGATCAGCGCCAGTCCCTCCTTCTCAGCCAGCACCACCGGGCTCAGCCCGGCAGCCGCCAGCGCCTCGGCCGTCGGCATCAGGGTGCCTGAGGCGTCTCGAACCTCGCCCTCGCCCATCAGGGCCAGGGCAGAGTGCGCCAACGGGGCCAGATCGCCGGAGCAGCCCAGGGATCCGTACTCGCGCACGACCGGCGTGATCTGGTGGTTGAGCAGATCAGCCAACAGCTGGGCGGTCTCCTCCCGGATCCCGGTATGGCCGGTGGCCAGGGTCGAGAGGCGCAGCAACATCAGACCCCGGACGACCTCACGCTCCACCTCGGCACCCGATCCCGCCGCATGACTGCGAACCAACGAGCGCTGCAACTGGGCCCTCAGATCGGGCGCGATATGGCGGGTGGCCAGGGCTCCGAACCCGGTGGAGATGCCGTAGGCCGGGGTCTCGGACCCGGCCATCCGCTCGACGACCTCGCGGGCCACACGGATCGCGCCGCGGGCCGCATCGGTCAACTCGACCGCGGCCCCGCCACGGGTCACTGCTACCACTTCGGAGAAGGAAAGCGGTCCGACATCCACCTGAACGGTCGTCTTCGTCATGACCCCATGCTGACCCGCCCCCGGCCCCGGACCCGCGATCGGACCCGGTGTTTCGTCTCGGATGCGAGACCTGCTGTGTGAGTTCGGGCATGATGACACCATGAGCCAGGTACCTGCCGCCACCCGGACGCTGCGGGTCCTGCGGTTCCTCGCATCTCAGCCCGACCCGGTCCCGCTGGAGCGGATCGCGAGTGCCTGCGACCTGCCCCGCAGCACCGCCTACCACCTGGTGAACGCGATGATCGCCGAGGGTTTCGTGATCCACCTGCCCGAGGAGCAGCGCTACGGACTCGGCGTGGCCGCCTTCGAGGTCGGCACCGGATACCCCCGACAGGCCGGGCTCCAGCGATTGGCCCGCCGCGCGCTCGCCGCTCTGGTCGACCATACCGGCCATGAGGCCCACCTCGCGGTACTGCACGGACGCGACGTGCTCTACGTGATCGAGGAGCGGGCCCCCGGCCGACCGCCCCTCGTCACCGACGTCGGAGTCCGGCTGCCCGCCCATCTGACCGCCAGCGGCCGAGCTCTGCTGGCCGGACTCGCCGGTCCTCAGGTGCGCGCCCTGTATCCCGACGCATCCGCCTTCGTGGACCGCACCGGCAAGGGGCCACGTACCCCGACCGCACTCAAGAACGTGCTCGCCGAGACCCGAGCCCGTGGTCATGCGGTCGAGGACGAGGAGGTGACCCCGGGCTTCGCCAGCGTGGCGGCCGCGGTCCTGGATCACATCGAGCACCCGATCGCGGCCGTCGCGGTCACCTGGCCGATCACCGAGCATCCCGATCAGGACCTCCTGGCCCGCGCGGTGCGGACCACCGCGACCCAACTCTCCCGGCGGATCTCGGGTCGCACCTGAGCACCGGGCTCGGGGCCTCAGCGCAGCGGGTCGAAGGGGACGAGCTCTGCGGGCGTGACCCCCGTGACGATCCGCTGGGTCAGCAGCCGTCCGGTGACCGGTCCCAGGGTGATCCCCCACATGCCATGCCCACCGGCCGCGAAGACCCGCGGTGAGGTGGTGGCACCGATCAGCGGCAGACCGTCGACGGTACACGGCCGCGACCCCACCCATTCGTCACGCCGGTCGGACAGGTCGGCACCGTGCAGCAACGGTTGCGTGGCCGCCACGATGGCGTCGATCCGGCGCGGATCCAACGGCTCCTCGGGGCGCCTGAACTCCATCATCCCAGCCACTCGGAGCCGGTCCTCGATCGGAGTACACGCGACTCGCTGCTCGGGAAAGTAGACCGGCCCGGTGGGCAGATGCTCGATGGGTACCGAAAAGCTGTAGCCCCGGCCCGCTTGCACCACCTTCCGCACGCCGAAGCGCCGGGTCAGCACATTGAGATGGGCACCCGAGGCGACCACCACCGCGTCGAAGGAGCGCACCCACCCCTCGGGACCGGCCACATCGACCCGGTCACCTCGGTCGACCAGGTCGGTGATCCGAACCCCCTCCTCGATCTCCCCTCCCTGCTCCCGGAGCGAGTCCGCCAGCGCTGCCACGTAGCCGCCCGGATCGATGAATCGCTGGTCATGTAACAAGATCGCGGCCCCGATCTGCTCGGAGAGGGAAGGCTCGATCGTGCGCGCCCGGTCTCCGTCGATCACGTCGAAGTCGAGTCGCTGGCCGGCCGCGCGGATCTGTTCGAGTTCCCCGAGTAGGACCGTGCGGCCCTGCTCGGTGCGGTAGGCGGCGATGAAAGGCTCGGCCGTCCTGGTAGGCATCAGGACCCCACCGGCCGCCAACTGATCGAAGGAATCCAGGGCCAGGTCATTGACCCCGATCAGCGACGCCATCGCACGGCTCCACCTACCGCCCGTGCTGTGGGCCGCGAAGCCGAGCAGGAATCTGAGCAGATGCGGGTCGGCCCGGACCGGGACGTACAACGGAGAGGCGGGATCGACCAATGCCTTGAACCCGTAGCGGAGCACCGCCGGCTCGGGCAGTGGCGTGGCGAGACCGGGAGTCAGCCACCCGGCATTGCCCCAGGACGAGCCGGCTGCCACCCGGTCTCGTTCGAGAACCGTGACCTGTACCCCTTGTTGCCGCAGGAACCAGGCGGTGGCCAGACCCACCATGCCGGCTCCGACCACCGCCACCCGATCGACCTTCGTCACCATGACTACCCTCTCGCGTTCCGAAATCGTCCCTCACCTTGAGGATGGCGGGTATCGGGACCCATCACGTTGTGCCGGGGATACAAAAGAGGACGCTCTACCAGTGTCGACAGAACAGTGCATTCGGGTCAGAGTGGGCCTCATGACAGATCACGACTGGCTGACCACCACGCTGAGTCGCGCCCTTGCCGAGCAGGGCGGTACGGATCTCTTCACACTCGCCGATACCTTGGCCGAGCTTCTCCAGGCACCGGTGACGATCGAGGACCACCGCTCCCGGGTGCTGGCCTGGTCGAGCGGCCAGCTGGACGTGGACGATGCCAGGACCTCCACCATCGTCGGCCGCCAGGTGCCCCGGACGGTACGCGAGCACTACCGAGCGCAAGGGGTGTTTCGGCACCTGACCCGCTCCGACGAGCCCTTCGTCGTACCCGGATGGGCGGACTCGAAGGCTCGGTGGGTGCTGCCGGTACGAGCCGGCGATGAGTGGCTGGGATCGGTGTGGGCGGTCCTGGAGGGGGACACCGCCCCCGCCCGGGGCGAGGAGGCCCGGGAATTGGTCCAGGTACTGGCACTGCACCTCTTACGACTGCGGGCGACCAGTGACCTCCAGCGCCAGCTCGAGGTCGATCAGGTCCGGGCCGTGCTCCAGGGCGGCGCCGCGCCGGAATGGTGGGGCACGGGTACCTGGCAGCTGGCGGTGCTCGTCGGGCCCAGTACCCCTGAAGGATCCGCACTGGAGGCTGCTGCCCGGTTGGAGATCTGGTCGGCGCTGCTGGCCCGCAACGGCTGGCCGCGCCCATTGCTGGCGGATCTGGACGGGGTGCTGATGGCGTTGCTCGATGAGGGGCGCAGCCGGTGGCTGGGCCGGATCGTCCGCAGCGAGCATCAGCGTGCGGAGTCGATGTGGGTGACCACCAGCAATCCGGTGAGCTCGCCTGCGCAGTTGCCCGAGGCTGTCGCCGCCACTGTGGAGCAGGCGCGGCTCGGGCTCACCGTCCTGGGTGCCCCGATCACCGGTCCCGACGACTGCTGGGCCCAGGTACTACTGGCCCGAGCCACGGCCACGTCCGGTCGTCCCCTGGGGTCGCCGGTACGGACCCTGGCCAACCGGGGCCACCACACCGGGGCCGTACCTGGGGAGGCCACCGGGCTCGTGGAGACATTGCACGCGGCGCTGAGACATTGGGGCGATCCTCGGGCCGCAGCCGCTGAGCTGGGTGTGCACCCCAACACCGTGCGTAATCGGATGGCGCGGCTGACCTCCTTGGTCGCGCTCGATCTGAGCGACCCGGACCAACGCCTGGCTGCCTGGCTGGAGTGCGAGCGGCTACTGAGCCGGCGGGCTCACCAGGCCACGGAGTAGTACTGCGTCTCGCAGAACTCCTCCAGTCCGATCCGGCCCCCCTCCCGACCGATCCCGGACTGCTTGAACCCACCGAAGGGGGCGGCCGGATCCGAGACCAGACCCCGATTGATGCCGACCATCCCGGCCTGGGTGCGCTCGGCCAGTCTCATCGCCCGTTTCAGATCACCGGCGTACACGTAGGCGGCCAGCCCCAGCTCCGTGGCATTCACCGCCGCCAGCAGCTCCGCGTCGTCACGCCAGGTGACCACCGGCGCGACCGGACCGAACAGCTCGTGGTCCAAGATCTCGGCACCGGGGGCCACATCCACCAACAGCGTCGGTGGGTAGAAGTGTCCGGTCAGCCCCTCGGGGACCTCGGACTTGGCGGCCGCCCGGGCTCCGGCGGCGATCGCGGCCGCGACAGCCTCCTCGATCCCCTGCAACGCCTTGGCGTTGATCATCGGGCCGATCTCGGCCCCAGACTCGGCCGGGCCGACCTTGAGCGCTCGGATCCGGGCACCGAATCGGGCCACGAAGTCGTCGGCGACATCGGCGTGGACGAAGAAGCGGTTGGCGGCGGTGCAGGCCTGACCCCCGTTACGGAACTTCGCGATCATCGCACCGTCGACCGCGGCGTCCAGGTCGGCATCCTCGGTGACCACGAAGGGGGCGTTGCCGCCCAGTTCCATGGAGGAGTTCACGATCCGATCCGCGGCCTGCTTGAGCAGGATCGAGCCGACCCTGGTGGAGCCGGTGAAGGACACCTTGCGCACTCGGGGGTCCGCCAGCAGTGCACTCACCAGGTCACCGGAGGTGCTGGAGGGCAAGATGTTGACGACACCGTCGGGAACCCCTGCCTCGATCAACAGGCGGCCCACCGCGAGTGCGGTCAGCGGTGTCTCGCTGGCCGGCTTCAGCACCACGGTGCACCCGGCTGCCAGGGCGGGCGCGATCTTTCGAGTCGCCATCGCGGCCGGGAAGTTCCACGGAGTCACCAGCACGGCGACACCTACCGGCTGATGAGTGACGAGGGTGCGGGTGCCACCGGCCGGCGCCGTTCCGTAATCACCGCCGGTACGCACCGCCTCTTCGCTGAACCAGCGGAAGAACTCCGCGGCATAGGTGACCTCGGCCCGCCCATCGGCCAGGGATTTGCCGTTCTCAGCCGACATGAGCGCAGCCAGTTGCTCGGAGTCACGGATCATGAGCTCCCAGGTACGGCGCAGGATCTCGGCTCGCTCCCTCGGCGCCACCTCGCGCCAGGTCTCGAACGCGTCCGCCGCGGCGTCGACCGCGGCGGTCGCATCGGCCGGCCCGGCGTCGGCCACCCGAGCCCACTGCACGGCGTCGGCGGGTCGGTCCACACCGAAGGTGCCGTGCTCGCCGGATCGCCAGGTGCCACCGATCAGCAGCCCCTGCTCCGGATCGAGGTCTTGCAGGTACCGCTCCAGGGTTGTGCTCACGTCTCGTTCCCTTCACTCGCAGGTGATTCGATCGTAGAGCGTGCTCACTGCGCCACCAGCGCGCCGAGCAGCACCTCCACGCCTTCGGTCAGCAGAGCGTCACTGATCGACAGTGGCGGCAACAATCTGAGCACGTTGCCCCAGGTGCCACAGGTCAGCACGATCACGCCCTGAGCATGTGCCGCGGACGCCACCGCCTTGGCCAGCGCCGGATCGGGGGCGCCGGTAGCGACGTCGACCAGTTCGACGGCGATCATGGCACCTCGCCCGCGCACCTCGGCGATCCGTTGATCCGACTCGGCTGCCGCCCGGAGCCGACCGGTCACCAGTGCCTCGATGTCCCGGGCCCGGTGCACCAGGTTCTCGCGCTCGATGGTCTCGATCACCGCGAGGGCGGCGGCGCATGCCAACGGGTTTCCCCCGTAGGTTCCGCCGAGCCCCGATGCCACCGTCGAGTCCATGATCTCGGCGCGTCCGGTGACCGCGGACAAGGGGAGGCCCCCGGCGATTCCCTTCGCGGTCGCGATCAGATCAGGCACCACGCCCTCCCGGTCACAGGCGAAGAGGTCACCGGTGCGCGCGAAGCCGGTCTGGACCTCGTCGGCCACGAACACCACATTGTTCGCGGTGCACCACTCGGAGAGTGCAGGCAGGAATCCAGGTGCGGGCTCGATGAACCCTCCCTCACCCTGGATCGGTTCGATGACCACTGCGGCCAGAGCCAGGGCACTCACCTGCTTCTCAATGATCTCGACGGCCCGAGCCGCCGCTTCGATCCCGCTCATTCCGCCATCACGGAGCGGGTAGGAGAGCGGGGCCCGATAGACCTCGGGAGCGAACGGCCCGAAGCCCTGTTTGTACGGCAGCACCTTGGCCGTCATCGCCATGGTGAGGTTGGTACGGCCGTGATAGGCGTGATCGAAGACCACTACCGCCTGCCGGCCGGTGTACGCCCGAGCGATCTTGACCGCATTCTCCACCGCCTCCGCGCCCGAGTTGAACAGTGCGCTGCGCTTCTCGTGATCACCCGGAGTGATCCGGTTGAGTGCTTCGGCTACCGCCACATACGACTCGTACGGGGTGACCATGAAGCAGGTATGAGTGAAGGCCTCGGCCTGCCTGCCCACCGCCGCGACGACTCCAGGGGCGGAACTGCCGACGGTGGTCACCGCGATTCCGGAGCCCAGATCGATCAGGTGATTGCCGTCGACATCGACGACGATGCCGCCGGCGGCGCGTTCGGCGTATACGGGCATGGTGGTGCCTACCCCGGCGGCTACGGCGGCCCCTTTACGGGCCGCCAGCTCCCGGGACCTGGGCCCGGGGATGGCAGTCGCCAACAGGCGGTGCTGGTTGACGGTCACGATGACCTCCGAGGTTGCATGAGCAGAGACCAGTCAAGTCTTGTTCGAACCATCCATGCCGTCCAATACCTCTTGGGCAGCAACCTCATGCCTTCCGGTACTAGGTTGGTGAGATGGACCTGCGCGCTCTCCGCTACTTCGTGGCTGTTGCCGAGCACGGCACGGTCACCGCGGCTGCAGTCGAGCTGCACATGACACAGCCCGCGCTCTCACGCGCGATACGAGGCCTGGAACGGGAGTGGGGGGTGAGCCTGTTCAACCGTGAGTCAGGACGACTCAGGCTCAGCTCGGCCGGACGCGAACTGGCGACGCACGCCCGGGACCTACTGCAACGTGCCGACCGCCTGGCTCAAGTGGCCCATCACCATGCCGGGGGCGCACTGGTCAGCCTCACCCTGGCGGCCCCGACCACGACGCTCACCGACATCGTGTCTCCCTTCGTGGCGACGCTCCGACGCGACGACCCGCTCCCAGAGATCTGGGATGCAGCGAAGTGGACCGTGGCCGAGGCCCTCCAGCACGGTGCCGACCTCGTCGTGTCCCTCACCCCGGGCCCGCCGGGAACCGATTCGGTACGGCTGCCCCGTCTGGGGGTCCATGCCTACGTTCCTGCCGAGCACCGTTGGGCCACGCGCACCGCGGTGGACCTCGATGAACTGCACTCCGAACGACTCATCGGGCTGCGCCAGGGAACCAGCGCCCGGCACGCACTCGACCTCGCCATCGAATCGGCGGAGCTGCCCCTGCTCACCATGTTGCAGGTGGGCAATGGCACGATCGCTCAGGCACTGTGCGCCGCAGGCCGTGGCGTTGCCCTGCTCAGTGACGATCCCCGGTTCGGCCTGCACCAGCTGTCGGTGCTTGATGCCGGTGGCTCGCCCCTCGGCTTCACCCTGCACTGCTCGTGGTCCGACTCTCACCCCGCCAGCACGGCCCTGTCCCGAATCGCCCGACGAATCTCCGAATGGATATCGGACAACTATCCCCCGGTTCCCCGGTGACACGTCAGTTGTTGTTACCCGGTAGTGGCCCTGTACTGCCTCCTCA
>CAYNFY010000016.1:0-55688 GCA_964396585.1 uncultured Nocardioides sp. | reverse complement strand
CATCACGCCCTGCTGGGACTTGCTCGCCCCCGGGCTGGTGAGCTGGGTGTTCACCTGCATCCCCGGCGCGACGGTCAGGGTGCACGAGGCCTGCGGCTTCATCCGGCCGGGGGGCCCCTGCATCTGCCGCAGTTCGCCGCCGGGCCCCGGCATCGCCACCTCGACCAGGCACTGACGACAGGCGCCCACCGGCTCGAGCAACGGGTGATCGCAGAAGCGAGGGATCTGGATCCCGACCTGCTCGGCCGCCCGGATCACCAGGGTGCCCGGAGGAACGCTGACCTCGATGCCGTCGATGCTCAACGTCACCAGATCCGTGCGCTGCACCGATCTCTGGGGTGTCGCGGTCATGCCCGTACCTCCCGGTCGGCAGTGTCGGCGAAGACCGTGGAGGCGGCCGGATCGAACGGGCAGCCGCCACGGGTGAAGTGTTCGATGAACTCGTCCCGGAAGTACGCGATCGAGGACTGCACCGGACTGACCGCACCGTCGGCCAGCGCACAGAACGAACGACCCAGGATGTTGTCGCACTGGTCGAGCAGCAGATCGAGGTCCGCCTCGGTCCCCTCGCCGGCCTCCAGCTTGGCCAGCGCCTGGACCAGCCACCAGGTGCCCTCCCGGCACGGGGTGCACTTGCCACAGGACTCGTGTTTGTAGAACTCGGTCCACCGCAGCGTCGCACGCACCACACAGGTGCTGTCGTCGAAGATCTGCAGCGCCCTGGTGCCCAGCATCGAGCCGGCCGCGCTGACCCCTTCGAAGTCGAGCGGGATGTCCAGGTGCTCGTCGGTGAGCATCGGGGTCGAGGAGCCCCCGGGGGTCCAGAACTTCAGTCGGTGCCCCGCTCGGATGCCACCGGCCAGGTCGAGCAGCTCTCGCAGAGTAATCCCCAGCGGCGCCTCGAACTGGCCCGGGTTGCGGACGTGGCCCGACAGGCTGAAGATGCCGTGGCCCTGGGAGCGCTCGGTGCCCATCTGGGAGAACCAGGAGGCTCCGTGTTCGATGATCCCCGGTACCGAGGCGATCGACTCGACGTTGTTGATCACCGTCGGTGAGGCATAGAGCCCGGCCACGGCCGGAAACGGCGGGCGCAGTCGAGGTTGACCGCGACGGCCCTCCAGCCCCTCCAACAGGGCCGTCTCCTCGCCGCAGATGTAAGCACCGGCACCGGCATGCACCACCACGTCCAGGTCGTATCCGCTGCCGTGGATGTTCTTGCCCAGGTGCCCGGCCAGGTAGGCCTCCTGCACCGCCCGCTGCACTCGACGAACCACCTGCAGCACCTCACCGCGGATGTAGATGAACGCTTGATGCGCCCGGATCGCGTACGAGGAGATGATCACGCCCTCGACCAGCACATGCGGGTTGGCCATCATCAGCGGAATGTCCTTGCAGGTACCCGGCTCCGACTCGTCGGCATTGACCACCAGGTACTTGGGATTGGGGTTGTCCTGGGGAATGAACCCCCACTTCATCCCGGTCGGGAACCCGGCACCACCACGTCCGCGCAGACCCGAGTCCTTCACCGCGGTGATCACCGCGTCCGGCTCCATCGCGAACGCCTTGTCGATCGCGGTGTAGCCGCCGTGCTCGACGTAGGTCGCCAACTTCCAGGACTCCGGTACGTCCCAGATGTCGGTAAGTACCGGGGTCAGCGTGTCGATCTGGGAGCTCATTTCTCGGTCTCCTTGCTCTCCGCGGCCTCAGGGGCGGAGGCCGGCGCGCTCCAGCCCTTCTCCCGGGCGATGCGCAGACCCGTCAGGGACGACTCTCCAGCGCCCGGGCCGTCATCGCCACGACCGTCGTCGAACCCGGCCAACACCCGCTCGGCCTCGACGAAGGTGCACAACCGGGGACCCCGGGTAGACCGGACCTCGCCACCGGCGCGCAGGTCGTCGACCAGCTGAACCGCCGAATCGGGAGTCTGGTTGTCCATGAACTCCCAGTTCACCATCATCACCGGGGCGTAGTCGCAGGCCGCGTTGCATTCGATGTGCTCCACCGCGACCGTGGCCCGATCGCCCTCCCGGACCGGTGCGGTCTCGTCGTTGCCGACCCCGAGATGGTCCTGCAGACGCGTGTAGATCTCGTCTCCACCCAGCACCGCACACAGCGTGTTGGTGCACACTCCGACCAGGTAGTCGCCGACCGGTCGGCGCTTGTACATGGTGTAGAAGGTGGCCACTCCGCTGACCTCCGCCGCGGTGATACCGAGCAGATCGGCACACACCGCGATACCGCGAGGGCTCACGTACCCCTCCACCGACTGCACCAGGTGCAGCATCGGCAACAGTCCCGAACGGGCCTCGGGGTACCGGCCCCCGATCTCCTCGAGCTCGGCCAGCACCTCGGGAGTGTAGGGATCGCTCGCTCGTCCCTCGCTCGGCTCTGTCGGGGACCCTGCCATCTCGACCCCTCGGTCGCTCGCTCGTCCCTCGCTCGGCTCTGTCGGGGTCATCTGTCCACGCCTCCCATCACCGGGTCGATCGACGCGATCGCCACGATCACGTCGGCGACCATGCCGCCTTCACTCATGACGCTGGTTGCCTGCAGGTTGGTGAACGAGGGGTCGCGCAGGTGTACCCGGAACGGGCGGGTCCCGCCATCGGAGACCACATGCGCCCCCAGCTCACCGCGCGGCGACTCGATCGGCACGTAGGCCTGCCCAGTCGGCACCCGGAAGCCCTCGGTGACCAGCTTGAAGTGGTGGATCAGGGCCTCCATCGAGGTACCCATGATCTGGCTGATGTACGCCGGGTCGTTGCCCTGGCCGTCGGCCCCGATCGAGAGCTGGCTGGGCCAGGCGACCTTCTTGTCGGCCACCATCACGGGCGCCCCCTGGAGCTTCTCGAGCCGGTCCACCGCCTGCTCGGCGATACGCAGCGACTCGAACATCTCGTTCAGCCGGATCCGGAACCGCCCGTAGGAGTCACAGGTATCCCAGGTCTGTACGTCGAAGTCGTACTCCTCGTACCCGCTGTACGGCTGGGTCTTGCGCAGGTCCCAGGCATAGCCCGTGGAACGGAGCACCGGTCCGGTCAGGCCCAAGGCCAGGCAGCCCTCCAGGTCGAGGTGCCCGACCCCTTCCAGGCGCCCCCGGAAGATCGGGTTCTCGTTGCAGAGCGCGCCGATCTCCGGCAGCCGCTTGCGCATCAGCGCGATGAAGGCCCGCAGCTCACTGATCCCCTCGACGGGAAGGTCCAGGGCCACGCCACCGGGCCGGATGTAGGCGCTGTTCATCCGCAGCCCGGTCACCAGCTCGAACATGTCCAGCACGAGCTCGCGCTCCCTGAAACCGACCGTCATCACGGTCAGCGCGCCGATCTCCATTCCGCCGGTGGCGATCGCGACCAGGTGACTACTGATCCGGTTCAGCTCCATCATCAGCACCCGCAGGATCCTGGCCTTCTCCGGCACCTGATCCTCGATGTCCAACAACCGCTCCACCCCGAGCGAGTAGGTCATCTCGTTGTGCATCGGCATCAGGTAGTCCATGCGGGTCACGAAGGTGACGCCCTGAGTCCAGGTACGGAACTCCATGTTCTTCTCGATGCCGGTGTGCAGGTAGCCGATGCCGCACCTGGCCTCGGTGACCGTCTCGCCCTCGAGCTCCAGGATCAACCGGAGCACACCGTGGGTGGAGGGGTGCTGCGGCCCCATGTTGACGACGACCCGCTCGTCGGCGGACTCACCCAGGCTCGCGCCGATGGTGTCCCAATCCCGACCGGTCACCGTGAAGACTCGGCCCTCGGTGGTCTCCGCGCCTTCCGCGTAGACGTCGTGAGTATGTGTGCTCATCAGATATACGACCTCCGCTGGTCCGGCGGCGGGATCGTGCCGCCCTTGTACTCCACCGGGATCCCACCCAGGGGGTAGTCCTTGCGCTGGGGATGACCCGGCCAGTCGTCGGGCATCAAGATCCGGGTCAGCGCCGGATGACCATCGAAGATGATCCCGAACATGTCCCAGGTCTCCCGCTCATGCCAGTCCAGGGTCGGGTAGACGTCGACCGCCGAGGGGATGTGCGGATCCGCGTCGGGACAGCTGATCTCCACCCGGATCCTGCGGTTCCAGGTCAGCGAGGTCAGGTGGTAGACCGCGTGCAGCTCCCGGCCGACATCGGCCGGGTAGTTGACGCCGCTGACTCCCGAGCACAGTTCGAAGCGCAGACTCGGGTCATCGCGCAGTAGCCGAACCAGCGCGGGCCAGTCCTCACGGCGCACATGGAAGGTGATCTCGCCACGGTGCACCACCACCGCCTCGACCGCAGCCGGGGCTCCGCTCTCCGCGGTTCGCAGCGCGATGGTGTCGGCCACCTCGTCGAACCAGCCGCCATAGGGACGCTCACTGGCCCCGGGGAAGACCACCGGGCTGACCAGGCCGCCGTAACCCGAGGTGTCTCCCGATCCGGCGACTCCGAACATGCCGTGCCGTACGCCGCGCGCCGGGTTGACCTCGGTTCCGGGCGCCACCAGATCGGCCTGCTGTCGGTCGGACGGTTCCGGCTTGTCGTCAGCCATTATCGAAGCAGGCCTTTCATCTCAGAGGTCGGCAGGGCCTTGAGGGCCTCGTTCTCCAACTCCTCGATCTGTGCGATCCGGTTGGCGCCGAACTTGGTGTGCTGGACCTTGTCGTGCAGCTTGAGGATGGCGTCGATCAACATCTCGGGCCGTGGTGGGCAACCCGGTAGATACATGTCCACCGGAACGATGTGATCGACCCCCTGAACGATCGCGTAGTTGTTGAACATGCCACCGGAACTGGCGCACACCCCCATCGCGATGACCCACTTGGGCTCCGCCATCTGGTCGTAGATCTGGCGCAGGACCGGCGCCATCTTCTGACTCACCCGTCCCGCCACGATCATCAGGTCGGCCTGCCGGGGGCTGGCCCGGAAGACCTCCATGCCGAAGCGCCCCAGGTCGTAGCGGGGTGCTCCGGTCGTCATCATCTCGATGGCGCAGCAGGCCAGACCGAAGGTGGCGGGCCAGAAGGAGGCCTTGCGCATATATCCGGCGACCCCCTCGACGGTGGTCAGCAACACACCGGACGGAAGCTTGTCCTCGATACCCATGTCAGATCTCCTCAATCCCAGTCGAGGCCGCCGCGGCGCCACTCATAGGCGTACGCGATCGTGATGTTGAAGAGGAAGAGGAAGACGGCGAGCAGGCCGAACCAGCTGAGCGCGTCGAAGTGAACCGCCCACGGGACCAGGAACATGATCTCGACATCGAAGATGATGAAGGTCATCGCCACCGTGTAGTACTTCACCGGGAAGCGGCCGCCCCCGAGAGCGTGTGGAGTCGGTTCGATCCCACACTCGTAGGAGTCGTATTTGGCGCGGTTGTACCGCTTCGGTCCGACCGCGGCGCTCATCACGACGGAGAACGCCGCGAAACCCAGCGCCAGGACCAACAGCGCCACCACCGGCGTGTAGAGCTCCATGACCTGCTTCGCCCTTCCCTCTGGCACCTCGAGTCACAGAAGTTCGAGCATGACGCCCATCACATGTGACTTTGTGAAATTCTTCACTTGGCGGTGCGCCGCCACTATATGCCGGGCTGTGGGCTGAGTCACACGGGGTCCGGGAAGTATTTCCGGCGTCGCCCGATTTGCGGCTGACCTGGGGATTTAGTCAACACCGGTATGCCCTAATTCGCCGGACTCGGGCCGGCCGGGCTCTACTCAGGCGGTGGCGCGGTGCAGGGCGACGATGCCGCCGGTGAGATTGCGGTACTGCGGGTTATTCCAGCCGGCCTGCTCCATCAGCCGACCGAGGCCCCGTTGGTCGGGCCAGGCGCGGATCGACTCGGCCAGGTAGACGTAGGCGTCCGGGCTGGAGGAGACCGCCCGGGCGATCCCGGGGAGAGCCTTCATCAGGTACTCGAGGTAGGCCCGCCGGAACGGCGCCCAGGTGGGATGGCTGAACTCGGCGACCACGATCCGTCCACCCGGGCGGGTGACCCGACGCATCTCGGTCAGTCCCGCCAGCGGATCCACGATATTGCGCAACCCGTAGGAGATCGTGACCGCATCGAAGGTGGCGTCCGCGAATGGGAGCCGCATCCCGTCCCCGGCCACGAACGGCAGTTCGGGACGCTTCTTCTTGCCCTCGCTGAGCATTCCCACCGAGAAGTCGCACGGGACCACCTCGGCACCGGCATCGGCGTAGGCCATCGAGGAGACCCCGGTGCCCGCGGCCAGGTCGAGGACCCGATCACCGTAGGCAGGGTCGATCGCGGCGAAGGTCTCGCGGCGCCACATCGCATCCTGCCCGCCCGACAGGATGGTGTTGGTGATGTCGTAGCGCTTGGCCACGGCATCGAACATGCGCCGAACGTCGGCGGGTTGCTTGTCGAGATCTGCGCGGGCCACGTCCCGAGCCTATCGGCCCGGCGTACCCCGAGCACGCTCGGCGTGCTGCGGTGCGGAGTTTGCGGAACTCGTTCCCTGACCTCCCCCGGGGGCCGCGTAGGCTGGACGATCGTGACGATCCCCGTTCGAACCGTGACTGATGCTCCGCGTCTGGTCTCCCGCACCATCGTCCTTCCGGACGGGGCCGGGGAGTCACTGATCGACCTCCTGCCCGCGGATTCACCGCTGACCTGGTTGCGCAACGGCGACGGCCTGGTCGCCTGGGGAGAGGCGGCGCTGATCCATACCCGGGGCGAGACCCGGTTCTCCGACGCCGAGGCGTGGTGGGCGGACCTGGTCGACCGGGCCGAGGTGCACGATCTCGTCAAGCTTCCCGGCACGGGCCTCCTGGCATTCGGATCCTTCGCCTTCGCGGCCGACTCCGCAGCCGAGTCGGTCCTGACCGTTCCGGCCGTGCTGGTCGGACGTCGCGGTCCCACCACCTGGCTGACCACCGTCGGTCCGGTCGAGGTGCTGCCGGTACGACCCTCCCCTGCCGATCCCGGGCCGAGCCCGGAGGACGTCACCTTCTCCGACGGGTCGTTGAACGGCGAGCAGTGGATGGGTGTCATCGCCGAAGCGGTGGCCCGGATCGACGCCGGCGAACTCGACAAGGTCGTCCTGGCCCGTGACCTGATCGCCACCGCTGCGGTCCCGGTCGACGTACGGACACCGCTGCGCCGCCTCACCGAGACCTACCCCACCTGCTGGACGTTCCACGTCGACGGTCTGTTCGGTGCGACTCCCGAGATGTTGGTTCGCCGCGAGCGCGGCCTGGTCACCTCCCGGGTGTTGGCCGGCACGATCCGCCGAACCGGGGACGACGAGCACGACCTGGCTCAGGCGGCCACCCTGGCCCGATCCAGCAAGGATCTGGAGGAACACGAGTATGCGGTCCGCTCGGTGGCCGATGCCTTGGATCCGCACTGCTCGTCGATGAACGTGCCGGAGGTTCCCTTCGTGCTGCATCTGCCGAACGTGATGCACCTGGCCACCGACGTCAACGGCGTCGCCTCGGACGAACCCGGGGTCACGTCCCTGACCCTGGCTGCTGCGCTGCATCCCTCCGCGGCCGTCGGTGGCACACCGACCGCGGTAGCCGTCGATCTGATCGGCCGGATCGAGGGCATGGACCGGGGCCGGTACGCCGGGCCGGTCGGGTGGATGGACGCCAGCGGCGACGGGGAATGGGGCATCGCCCTGCGGTCGGCATTCGTCTCGGGCAACACGGTGCGGCTCTTCGCCGGCTGCGGCATCGTCGCCGGCTCCGATCCGGCCTCCGAACTGGCCGAGTCCCAGGCCAAGTTCCTCCCGGTGCGCGACGCGCTGGCCTGATGCCAGGGCTCTGTCACGTCATGAGCGGGGCTATGTCAACAAGCCGAGACGTTGCAAAGCGCCGTCGAGGTCAGAATTGCTGCCCGGTGAGCAGTTCGAACGCCTCCACATAGCGGGCTCGGGTGCGCTCCACCACGTGCTCGGGCAGGACCGGGGGCGGGGTGTCGGAGGATTTGTCCCAGCCGGATTCAGCCGAGACCAGCCAGTCTCGAACGATCTGCTTGTCGTAGGAGGCCTGCGCCCGGCCCGGCTGCCAGTCGACGGCCGGCCAGAACCGGGAGGAGTCGGGGGTCAGCACCTCGTCTCCCAGCACAATCCTCCCATCGCTACGACGGCCGAACTCGAACTTGGTGTCGGCCAGGATGATGCCCCGTTCCCGAGCCATGCCTTCGGCATGCGTGTACACCTCCAGCGTCAGGTCACGCAGAGCGCCGGCATCCCGCTCGCCGATCTCGTCGACCACCGCCGCGAAGTCGACGTTCTCGTCGTGGTCCCCCACCGCGGCCTTGGTGGCCGGGGTGAAGATCGGCGTCTCCAGCCGCGAGGCGTCGACCAGACCAGCCGGCAGCGCGTTGCCGCAGACCGCACCGGTGGCCCGGTAGTCGGCCAGCCCGGACCCGGTCAGGTAGCCACGGGCCACGCACTCGACCGGGAACATGTCCAGGGATTCGCAGATCACCGCACGACCGGCCACCTGCTCGGGCACGTCCGTGCTCACCACGTGATGGGGCACCAGATGGGCCAGTTGCTCGAACCACCACAGCGACATCCGAGTCAAGATCTCGCCCTTGTCGGGGATCGTCGAGGAGAGCACCCAGTCGAACGCGCTGATCCGGTCGCTGGCCACCATCAGCAGCCGTCCGGCATGCTCGCCGCCCTCGATCCGGTACAGGTCGCGCACCTTGCCGGTATGCACGTGGGTGGTTCCCTCGATCGCGAGGGCGGGCGGCAACTCGAACTGGGGCACCCGCTCAGCCTAGTAGTCGAAATCAGGCTGCCCCGATGTGGGGACGCGTGCTGGGATGGGGGCATGAGACCGACCGAGGAACGAGCCTCGACCATCCTGACCCGCCCGCACGCCGACGGCTACGAGTCCTGGCTGTCGTGTGTGCGCGACTTCGATGGCGGCGCGATGGACGGATCCGGTACCTGGATGGTGGACGGCTTCGCCCCGGGCCGGCCCGCATTCGAGGCGCTGTTGCATATCGCCGATACCGACCGTTACCGGCAGCACAGCACCTCGACCGGACACGTGCCCTGCACCTGGTTCTGGATCCTGGACGACCATCCCACCGATCCGGTGGTCGGCTTCCTGGCCCTGCGGCACCATCTCGACAACGCCTTCCTGGCGCACGTGGGAGGCCACATCGGCTACTCGGTACGACCTTCCCGGCGTCGGCAGGGCCACGCATCCCAGGCACTCGCCCTGGCCGTGCTCGAGGCCGGGGCGCTGGGCCTGGATCGGGTCCTGGTCACCTGTGCCGAAGACAACCGGGCCTCGGCGGCCACCATCGAGTCACGGGGCGGCGTCTTCGAGTCGGTCTTCGAGGGGCATCGGCGCTACTGGATCAGTACCTCCGACTGAGCGCCCGTCTCAGGATCCCGGTTCCGCATCTGGTGGCGAGTCGGCGACCGGATCGTTGATCGGCGTCAGATTCGTGGCGGTGTCGTCGAACACCACGGCCAACGAGAACTCGTCACCATGTTCGGTGACCCCCTGAACCACCGCCGACTCGACTCGGTCTCGGGCATAGGCCCGCCGGACCATCAGCGGATCCCGACGCAGGTCCTTCACCAACGAGACACAGATTCCGATCATCACCAGCACGAAGGGCAGCGCCGCCACGGTCGTGACATTCTGCAACCCTTGGAGTGCGTTGTTGGACTCCCCGTCGGTGTCACCGATCACCAGCATGATCGCCGCCACCCCACCGGTCAGCGACCCCCAGAAGACGACATTGAGCTTCTTGGGTTCCATCGCGCCCCGCTCCGAGAGCGAACCCATCACGATCGAGGCAGCGTCGGCACCGGAGACGAAGAAGATCGCTACCAGCACCATCACCAGGATCGAGGTCACCTGAGCGATCGGATACTGGTCGAGTAGTCCGAAGAGTTGGGCGGTCGAGCTGTCCCCCAGGTCCTTGCCCTGCTGAGCCGCGTAGATCGCGCCGCCACCGAAGATCGCGAACCAGACCAGGCTCACCACACTGGGCACCAGCAGCACCCCGGTCACGAACTGGCGGATCGTGCGCCCCCGGGAGATCCGGGCGATGAACATGCCCACGAACGGGGTCCAGCTGATCCACCAGGCCCAGTAGAAGACGGTCCAACTACGCAGCCAGGCCTCGGTAGCCTCGCCCTCGGCCCCGGTACGACCGGCCATCGTGCCCAGCGACTGGACGTACTCGCCGAGCGAGGTCGGGATCATGTTCAGCATGAACAGGGTGGGTCCGGCGATGAACACGAAGACCGCCAGCAGCAGCGCCAGCACCATGTTGATATTGGAGAGCATCTCGATGCCCCGGGAGATCCCGGAGACGGCCGAGATGATGAAGCAGATGGTCAACACCACGATCAGCCCGACCAGGATCCCGTTGGTGACCGGTCCGGCCCCACTCACGATCTGGTACCCGGCACCGATCTGGAGGGCACCGAGACCGAGCGAGGCGGCGGTACCGAACAGGGTGGCGAAGATCGCCAGCATGTCGATCACCTTGCCGATCGGGCCGTCCACGTGGCGGCCCATGATCGGCCGGAAGATCGAACTGATCAGTTGCACCCGGCCCTTGCGGTACATCCCGTAGCCGACCGCCAGGCCGACCACGCAGTAGATCGCCCAGGGATGCAGGGTCCAGTGGAACAGGGTCTGGGCCATCGCCGTCTCGGCGGCATGGTCGGGGTTCGTGCCCGGGATGCCGTTGGTGAAGTAGCCCAGCGGTTCGGCGGTACCCCAGAACATCAACCCGATGCCCATCCCGGCGCTGAACATCATCGCGATCCAGGAGGAGGTCTTGAACTCCGGTTCTTCGTCGTCACGACCCAGGGGGATCTGTCCGAACTTGCCCAGGGCCAGCCAGAGCACGAAGACCACGAACCCGCTCGAGGAGAGAACGAAGAGCCACCCGGTGTTGCCCACCACCCAGTCGACCGCGCTATCGGACCAGTTCAGCAGTCCGTCGGTGTCCAGGGCTCCCCAAAGCAGAAACGCGATCGCGAAGAACGCGGTGACCCCGAACACGATCGGGTCGAATCGCCCCTTCTGCTTCTCCTGATCGATGGGCGGGAAGTCTAGGGCCGGGTGTCGACGAAGACGCCCCGGGAAACCGGCTCGCCTGATCGGATTGGCCCTTCTTTGGTCTGCCACATCGAGCAGTCTTACCCGAAATGCGTCCTGCCCACACGTTTCCGTATGGGCAGGACGAAGTGCGGAGCTCCCCGAACGCCTACCGGAGGCGCCGGTCGGCGGGCTCAGAGAATCGCGCCCGGGCTGTACACCGCAGCATCGGGGTGGCCCGCGGCGACCTCTTCGATCGCCCGGACCACGGTCTGTACCTGGGTGAGTGCCGCGCCGGTGAAGGTGATCGGGTCGGCGACCAGCGCTTCGATCTGCTCCCGGGTCAGGCCCAGTCGCTGATCGGCGGCCAGCTTGGCGAAGACGTCGTTCTCCACCTGGCCCTGGCGCATCGCCAGGGCGGTACCGACCGCTGCCTCCTTGATCGCCTCGTGGGCGGTCTCCCGACCGACCCCGTTGCGGACCGCGCTCATCAGCACCTTGGTGGTGGCCAGGAACGGCAGGTAGCGGTCCAGTTCACGCTGGATCACGGCCGGGAAGGCCCCGAACTCGTCCAGCACGGTGAGGAAGGTCTGGAACAACCCGTCGACGGCGAAGAAGGCGTCCGGCAACGCCACCCGACGCACCACGGAACAGGAGACGTCGCCCTCGTTCCACTGGTCACCGGCCAGTTCACCGACCATCGACAGGTAGCCGCGGGTGATCACGGCCAGCCCGTTGACCCGCTCGCAGCTGCGGGTGTTCATCTTGTGCGGCATCGCCGAGGAGCCGACCTGCCCCTCCTTGAACCCCTCGGTGACCAGTTCGATGCCGGCCATCAGCCGGATCGTGGTGGCCAGGTTCGAGGGACCCGCGGTGAGTTGGACGAGCGCGGACAGTACGTCGAAGTCCAGCGAACGTGGGTAGACCTGGCCGACGCTGGTGAACACGTGCTCGAAGCCCAGGTGGTTCGCCACCCGGGTCTCCAGAGCGGCCAGCGCCTCGGCGTCCCCGTCGAGCAGGTCCAGCATGTCCTGTGCGGTGCCGACCGGGCCCTTGATGCCGCGCAGCGGGTACCGACTGATGAGCTCTTCGACCCGCTGCAACCCCACCAGCATCTCGTCGGCGATGGTGGCGAAACGCTTGCCCAGAGTGGTCGCCTGGGCGGCGACGTTGTGCGAACGGCCGGCCATCACGGTGACCTCGTGCTCGGCAGCGAGGCGGCCCAGCCGGGCCAGGGTGGCCACCGCCCGGTCCCGGACCAGGGCCAGGCTGGAGAGTACCTGCAACTGCTCCACGTTCTCGGTCAGGTCCCGGCTGGTCATCCCCTTGTGGATGTGTTCGTGACCGGCCAGCGCGCAGAACTCCTCGATCCGGGCCTTGACGTCGTGCCGGGTGACCCGTTCCCGGGCGGCGATCGAAGCCAGGTCGACCTGGTCCACGACGCGCTCGTAGTCCTCGATGACCCCGTCGGGGATGTCGATACCGAGATCCTTCTGGGCCTTCATCACGGCGATCCAGAGTTGGCGCTCCAGCACGATCTTGTGCTCGGGCGACCAGATCGCGGCCAGGTCGGCACCGGCGTAGCGGGTGGCGAGCACGTTGGGGACGGTCATCAGCGTGGTTCCTTCGTGGGTCGACATGTTGGCGTCGGTTCAAGCTTCATGATGCGAGGTGTAGCCGGGAGGAACTTGTTCCTCGCGCCGGTTTCTGTTCAGTTGTCGATCAGGCTTCCGCCCTCGATCACGCCGAGCGGTTCGGCGGCGATGTCCGAGCGGCGCTGGAGTCCAGCGAAGTCGATCAGGTCGGCAGCGGCGTAGGCCTTGGCCCGGGCACCGGCCACGTCGGCGCCGACGGCGCGTACCGCCAGCACCCGACCACCGGCGGTAACCAGGTCACCGGCCGCGTTGCGTGCGGTCCCGGCGTGGATCACGTCGATGTCCGGTAGCGCGTCGGCCTCGGAGACCCCGTCGATCACGTCGCCCTTGGAGGAGGATTCCGGGTAGCCGGCGGAGGCGAGGACCACGGTTACCGATGCCTCGGCAGCGAACCGGGGGGGCTGGACCTCGGTGAGCCGGCCCTGCGCCGCCGCGAGCAGCAGTTCACCCAGCGGGGCCTCCAGCAGTGCCAGTACCGGCTGGATGTCCGGGTCTCCGAAACGGCAGTTGTACTCGATCACCTTGGGGCCCTGCTCGGTCAGCGCCAGCCCGACATAGAGGCAGCCGCGGTACTCGGCACCGCGGCGGCGCATCTCGGCCAGGGTCGGGGTGACCACCTGGTCGATCACCTGGGTCGCCAGGGCGGCGTCCGCCCAGGGCAGCGGCGAGTACGAGCCCATGCCACCGGTATTGGGGCCCTGACCGCCGTCGTGGATCCGTTTGAAGTCCTGGGCGGGCTGCAGCGGGTGGGCGGTGCTGCCGTCACAGATCGCGAAGAGCGAGACCTCGGGACCGTTCAGGAACTCCTCCACCACGACCCGGCCGCAGGCCTCGGCGTGCGCCAGCGCCTCGGCCCGATCCAGGGTGACGACGACGCCCTTGCCCGCGGCCAGCGCGTCGTCCTTGACCACGTAGGGGGCACCGAACTCATCCAGCGCGGCCTCGTACTCGGCGGTGCTGGTGCAGGTACGGGATCCGGCGGTCGGCACTCCGGCTGCCGCCATCACCTCTTTCGAGAACGCCTTGGAGCCCTCCAACAGGGCGGCGTCCCGGCTCGGTCCGAAGCAGGGGATCCCAGCGGCCTCGACCGCATCGGCGACCCCGGCGACCAGCGGCGCCTCGGGCCCGATCACGACCAGCCCGACGCCCAGCGCGCCGGCCAACCCGGCTACTGCGGCGCCGTCCATCGGGTCCACCTCGTGCAGCGTGGCCACCTGCCCGATACCCGGGTTGCCGGGGGCCGCATGCACCTCGCTCACCCCCGGGTCGCGGGCCAGAGCCAGAGCGAGCGCATGCTCACGTCCACCGGTACCGATCACGAGGGTCTTCACGGGACTCGATTCTAGGTGTCGCCCCGGTCCCCCGCCTCTTCTCGCCCTCCCGTGGACGGCTCCTACCGGCGCGTTGTAACGCTGAGGAGGTCAGGGACGGAGCAGGCGGGCGGCCTCGGTCGCCCAGTAGGTCAAGATCACATCGGCTCCGGCGCGACGGATCGAGGTCAGCGTCTCCAGGATGGCGGCCTCGCGGTCGATCCACCCGTTCGCGGCCGCGGCCTCGACCATCGAATACTCACCGGAGACGTTGTAGGCGGCGACCGGCACGGTGACCGCGTCACGGACCCGACGCAGCACGTCGAGGTAAGCCAGGGCCGGCTTCACCATCACCAGGTCCGCGCCCTCGGCCAGGTCCAACAGCGCCTCGCGGACCCCTTCGGCCGCATTGGCCGGATCCTGTTGGTAGGTCCGACGGTCACCGGTCAACGAGGAGTCGACCGCCTCGCGGAACGGGCCGTAGAACGCCGAGGCGTACTTCGCGGAGTAGGCGAGGATCGAGACGTCCTCGCGTCCGGCGCCGTCCAGGGCCTGACGGATGACGGCGACCTGGCCGTCCATCATCCCGCTGGGTCCCACCATGTCGACCCCGGCCTCAGCCTGGGCCAGCGCCATCTGAGCGTAGATCTCCAGGGTGTGGTCGTTGTCGACCCTTCCATCCGGGGTCAGCACCCCGCAGTGGCCATGGTCGGTGAACTCGTCCAGGCACAGGTCGCTCATCACGGTAAGCGACTCCCCCACCTCGGCCACCACGTCGGTGATGGCCAGGTTCAGGATCCCGCTGGGGTCCAGGGCTCCCGATCCCACGGCATCCTTGTGTTCGGGTACCCCGAACAGCATGATGCCGCCGAGCCCCAGGTCGGCTGCCTCCGCGGCTGCGGCCTTGAGCGAGTCGCGGGTGTGCTGCACGACACCGGGCATCGAACGAATCGGGATCGGCTCCGTGGCCCCCTCCCGGACGAAGACCGGGAGCACCAGCTGACGTGCCTCGACTGAAGTCTCGGCCACCATCCGCCGCAGGGACGGGGTCGCCCGGAGCCGGCGGGGCCGTACCGAGGGCACCGGGATGTCGAGGTTCGCAGGTTCCGACACGTCTACTCCTCATCGAACTGGTGATCCGGCTCCGCTGATGAGGCACCTAGGCGCCTCATCAGCGGAGGGTGAGGGTCAGCCGCGGGCCTTGCGTCGGCCCGAGGGCTTGCGATCGCTGGGTTTGGTGACCGGCTCGCCAGCCTCCAGAAGCGCCAGTCTACGGGCGGCACCGAAGTCGGCCAGTGCGTCGACCAGGTCCAGGACATCGGGCCGCGGAGCCATCACATCTACCCGCAGTCCGTGTTCCTCGGCGGTCTTGGCAGTGGCCGGACCGATCACCGCGATCACCGTCGACGGATGCGGCTTGCCGGCGATCCCGACCAGGTTGCGTACCGTCGAGGAGGAGGTGAAGACCACCGCATCGAACTTGCCGGTCTTGATCGCGTCGCGGGTCGGCGCCGGCGGCGGGGCGGCCCGCACGGTGCGGTACGCCGTCACGTCGTCGCACTCCCAGCCGAGTTCGATCAGACCGGCCACCAGAGTCTCGGTGGCGATATCGGCGCGAGGCAGGAAGACCCGGTTGATCGGGTCCAGCTGCTCGTCATAGGGCGGCCACTCGGCCACCAGGCCCACGGCGGACTGCTCACCGGTCGGGACCAGATCGGCCCGCAGACCCCAGTCCGCGATCGCCTCGGCGGTCTTGTCACCCACCGCGGCGATCTTCAGACCGGAGAAGGTCCTGGCATCCAGGCCGTACTCGTCGAACTTCTCACGAACCGCCTTGACCGCGTTGACCGAGGTGAACGCGATCCATTCGTACCGCCCCTCGACCAGGCCACGGACCGCCTTGTCCATCTGCTGGGGGTTGCGCGGCGGCTCCACGGAGATCGTCGGCACCTCCTCGGGTACCGCGCCGTAGGCCCGGACCCGCTGCGACAGCGACCCGGCCTGTTCCTTGGTTCGCGGCACCAACACCCGCCAGCCGAACAGCGGCTTGGTCTCGAACCAGCTCAGTGTCTCGCGCAGGTCGACCACCTGCCCGATCACGATGATCGCCGGCGGCGCGACCCGGGCCGCGCGCACGTCGGCGGCCACGTGCTCCAGTGTCGAGGTGAGCGTGGACTGCTCGGTGGTGGTTCCCACCCGGGTCACCGCGACCGGGGTGCTGGCCGAACGTCCGGCGGCGATCAACGCCTTGGCGGTCTCGCCGATGGTGCCCACCCCCGAGAGCAGCACCAAGGTGCGGTTGTCGGCATAGAGCGACCAGTCGATCCGCTCGCCGCAGGTGACCACGGCCACCTCGCGGTGGTTCTTGGTGGTCAGCGGGATGCCGGCGTAAGCAGGCACCGACGAAACCGACGAGACGCCGGGGACGATCTCGAAACCGATCCCGGCCTTGCGGCAGGCGGCCGCCTCCTCGGGCCCCGAGGCGTAGAGGAAGGGATCGCCGGTCATCAACCGCACCACCCGGGACTTCTTGCCGTGCTTGGTGACCACGCGCGACCGAGCGGCGTGGGTCAGCGGCTGGCCGTCCTCGCCGAACCCTCCGTCCACGAAGAGCGGCCCCTCGGGCTCGGGGTTCTCTTCGGTGGGAACGGGGAGACCGAGCACCGTGCGTACCATCGCCTCGTGCTCGCGGGCCTCGGTAACGATGACCTCGGCGTCGCGGAGCACCTCGACGGCTCGCACGGTCAACAGTCCAGGATCTCCGGGGCCGCTGCCCACGAACGAGACCCACCCAATGGTCGAGTTCTTCTCACTCATGCCTGGTCCTTCACTGCCGTGTCCATCAATTCTGCTGCGCCTCCGACGAGCATCCGGTCCGCCAACGCCGTGCCGATCGCGTAGGCATTCTGTGTGGAACCGGACTCCTCATCACGTACCTGTCTGGTGCCGTCCACCGAGACGGCCACCGCCCTGATCCGCAATCGCGACCCTTCCGCTGTCTCGGTGATCTCGGCCAACGCTCCGAGCGGGGCCGAACAACCTGCCTCGAGCCTGGCCAGCACAGCGCGTTCGGCCTCGACGGCCGCCCGGGTGGGCGGATGGTCCAATGCCGATCCGATCGCGGTCACTAGTTCTGGGTCACTGCTGCGGCACTCCACGGCCAGGGCACCCTGGCCGGGTGCCGGCAGCATGACGTCGGTCTCGAGCACGTCGGTTGCCTCGTCGAGTCGACCGAGTCGAGACATACCCGCTCGGGCCAGCACCACAGCATCGAGGTCGCCGCCGGTGACGTGCCCGATCCGAGTGCCCACATTGCCGCGGATCTCCACCGGCTCCAGGCCGCGTCCCAGTGCCGCAAGCTGCGCGGCCCGACGCGGTGATCCGGTTCCGACCCGGCTACCGGCCGGCAACTGAACAAGGGTGAGTCCGTCCCGCGCCACGAGCACGTCGCGCGGGTCCTCCCGGACCGGGATCGCGGCCAGGGTGATGCCCGCACAGGGATAGGTCGGGATGTCCTTGAGCGAGTGCACCGCCAGGTCGCACTCGCCGCGAAGTAGCGCATCGCGAAGTGCCGAGACGAATACCCCGGTGCCGCCCAGGCTGGCCAACGGCGCCCGGCTGGTGTCCCCCTCGGTGGTCACCGATACCAGTTCGACCTCGATCCCCAGGGCCGACCGCAGCGCGGCGGCCACATGGCCGGACTGAGTGGTGGCCAGTTCGGAAGCACGGGTGCCCAAGCGCAGCACCCCCGGAAGCGTGGTCCCGGTCGATGTCGTGGTCATCACAGATCTCCCTTCGCCACTTCGGCGCGACTGACCGCGTCGACGGCATCGGGGTCCAGGGCGAACAGTTCGGCCAGGGCCGCGGCGTAGGAGACCGCGCCGGTCTCACCGGCGAGTTCCTTGACCCGCACCGTGGGACGGTGCAGCAGTTTGTCCACCACCCGACGGATGGCGTGCCGCACCTCGTCGCGAGTGTGGGGGTCCATCTCGAGGCGGGCGTCCAGCCGCTCCATCTCGGCGGTGACCACCTCGGTGGCCATCGAGCGCAACGCCACCACGGTGGGCTTGACGCTCGCCTGACGTCGCGCGGTCAGGAAGGCGTCGATCTCCTCACTGACGATACTGCGCACTTCGGCGACGTCGCGAGCACCGTCACTCTCCTGTAGGTCGCGAGCGAGGGTGGCCAGGCCGGTCAGGGTGACCCCGGGCAGCGTCGCTACCTCCGGCTCCACGTCATGCGGCAGCGCCAGGTCGATCACGGCGAGTTCCCGGGACGGGTCGCTTCCCCGCGCGGCCTCCACCATCCGTCGGGTGACCAGGACCCCTCGAGCGCCGGCGCAGGTGACCAGCACGTCGGCCTCACCGATCTCGGCGGCCAGATCGGGCAGGTCCGCGGCGCGCGCCTGGTATTGGGCGGCCAGCCGATCGGCATTGGCCCGGGTGCGGTTCACCACCACGACCTCACCACCACGGCGGGTGGCGGTGGCGACCGCGAGTGCGGCCATCGACCCGGCACCCACCACCACGACCCGCTTCCCAGACAGGTCCTCGGCGGCGACGGCGTGGGCGAGTGCAGCGGTGACGAGGGATGGTGCCGCGCTGTCGATGTCGGTCTCTGCGTGGGTGCGCTTGCCGACCCGCAGTGCCTGCTGGAAGAGGGAGTTCAGCGACGGCCCGACGGTGCCCTCCTCCTGGCCGACCCGCAGTGCGGTACGCGCCTGGCCGAGGATCTGCCCCTCGCCGACCACCATCGAGTCGAGGCCGGAGGCGACGTGGAACAGGTGGGAGACCGCGGCCTCGTCGTAGTGGACATAGAGGTGCGTAATAAGGTCCTCGACGCGCTGCCCGGCGCTGCGCAGCAGCAGCGACGAGACCTCCTCGACCGCACCGTGGAACCGATCGACCTCGACGTAGATCTCGAGTCGGTTGCAGGTCGCGATCACTGCGGCCTCGTTGACATGGTCACCGGTATGGGCGTCGGACAGCAGCTTCAGCACACCGTCACGGTCGAGTGCGAGCCGCTCGAGCAGGGCCACCGGGGCGGTCTTGTGGGAGATACCCACCAACAGGACACTCATCCGCGTGCTCGCTTCGCTCCGTGGGCGCACGAGGCGCGAACGCACGGTGTCGAATGACTCACTAGCTGACGCTCAGTCATAGGACCGTCGCCTTCCGCTGCTCCTTGTAGGCGAGGATCTGGAGTTCTATGGACAGATCGACCTTGCGCACGTCGACGCCCTCGGGAACCTGCAGCACACTGGGGGCGAAGTTGAGGATGCTGGTGATGCCCGAGGCGACCATCTGCTCGGCGACATGCTGCGCGGCGGTGGGAGGGGTCGCGATGACACCGATGGCCACACCCTGCTCGGCCACGATCGAGGCCAGGTCGTCGAATGGCCGCACCTCGATCTCGGCGACTGTGGTGCCGTGCATGGCAGGGTCCGCATCCAGCAACGCCACGACCCGGAAGCCACGGCTACGGAATCCGGAGTAGTTGGCCAGGGCGTGTCCGAGGTTACCGATTCCGACGATCACCACGGGCCAGTCGGAGGTCACCCCGATCTCCCGGGCGATCTGGTAGCGCAGGTATTCCACGTCATAGCCGACCCCACGGGTTCCGTAGGAGCCGAGGTAGGAGAGGTCCTTGCGGAGCTTGGCCGAGTTCACGCCGGCAGCCGTCGCGAGTTCCTCGCTCGAGCAGGTCTCGATCCCCTCGTCGAGCAGCGACACGAGTGCTCGGAGGTAGACCGGGAGCCGCGCGACGGTCGCCTCGGGAATATCCCGGGCGGGGTCGGTCGAAGTCCGTGAAGTCACTTGTTCTTCTCTCCAGACGACCCCGTTCCGGGCGGATGCGGCACCGAGGTGGCGACGGGATCGACCCGTTCACTTTAGGAGTTTGTGAACGAAGGAACAAACTGGCGCGATTCGGCCCGGCAGGGTGTGATCTGGCGCACCATGAGGCGGGGCCGCGGTGCTCAGCCGGTCAGCGCGGCACGCAGACGATCGGGGTCGACGCGCCAGAAGTCGTGCTGGCGCCCGTCCACGAAGGTCACCGGGATCTCTTCGGTGTAGCGCTCCTCAAGATCTGCATCGGTGGTGATGTCAACCTCACTCCAGGCCTCGCCCAGGTCGGCACAGACCGTCGCTATCACCTGCACTGCGACCTCGCACAGATGACACCCCGGCCGGGTGTAGACGGTGACCCGCGCAGTACTCATGACCCCATCCTCTCCCGCACGCACAGAGCGCTGACACGTCAGTACATGTTCCTCCCCGGTAACAAAAACTGACGTGTCAGCGGTACTCGCCCGGCTTCTAGTCGAGGAGACCGAGATGGCGACGGCGCTCGATGCCACGCAAGCGGCCCTTCTGAACCTTCCCGGTCACCGAGCGGGGCAAGGTCTCCACGATCTCCAGTCGCGTCGGCTGCTTGAACCGGGCCAACCGAGTGGCGCAGTGACCTCGCACCTCGGCGATCAGCGCGGCGCGGGCGCTCTCGGAGAGGTCCGGCTGAGTCGGTAGCAGATAGGCCACCACCGCCTCACCGGTGACCTCATCGACAGCACCGACCACGGCCGTCTCAGCCACCCCGTCCAGCTCTCCGATCACTTCCTCCACCTCGACCGGGTAGACGTTGAAACCCGAGACCACGATCAGATCCCGGACCCGGTCCACCAGGAACAGGTTGTCGGCACCGTTGAGGAAGCCCACGTCTCCGGTGTTCCACCAGCCCTCCTGATCCGGCCCGTCGACGCCGTCCGGCCAATAGCCGGAGAACAGGTTCGCCCCGCGGATCCGGATCTCGCCCGGGTCCTCACCCTCGGGCTGACCATTACGCTCATCGACCAGTTGCAGCTCGACTCCGGGCAGCACCGCACCGACCGATCCCGTCTCCAGGTCCGCGCTGCACAAGGTCGAGGTCACCACCGGGGAGGCCTCGGTAAGCCCGTACCCCTGGTGCAGGGGGACCCCGGTCAGGTCGGTGAATCGCTCGATCACCTCCGCGGACAGCGGCGCCGAACCGGACAGCACCAAGCGCACCGGGCCGAAGCGTTCGGCCAGATCGGGCTGGGTCAGCCAGTCACGGAACACCGGAGGGGCCACCGGAACCACGCTGATCGCCTCGTCCTCGATCAGGTCCAGGACCGTCGTCGGGTCGAAGTGCTCGACCAGCACCAGCCGAGCCCGGTGCCACAGGATCCCGCCGAGAACCGCGTTGAGTCCGTAGACATGGAACAGCGGGAGGACCCCCAGCACCACGTCATCACCATGCATCATCGGAGGCTCCACCGCCGCCACCTGGGCCAGATTCGCCAGCAGTGCGCGGTGGGTCAGCATGGCCGCCCGGGGACGCCCCGAAGTGCCCGACGTGTAGAGCAGCACCGCCAACTTCTCGGGATCCAGCAGCGGTGGGGTCTCTCCCGGCTCGCCCGCCACCAGGTCGGCCCAACCCGACTCCGAGCTCTGCGGTTCCCCCGAGATCGCGACCACCCGCGGCCGCACGGCGCGGGCGAGGAGCTCGATGAACGCCTCGGTATCGGCCAGCGCCGCATCACGGGCGTGTGTCCGACCATCCAGCGCGCTCCCGATCCGGGCGACGGCGCCCCGGACCAGAGCGAGCCGGTCGGCATCGGCCAGGATCAACCGACTGCCGGAGTCGGCGATCATCCGGACCATCTCGTCCTCGCTGGAGCGGGGGTTCACCGGCACCGCCACGGCCTGGGCCCGCAGCACTCCGAGATAGCCGATGACGAATTCCAATCGGTTCTCGCTGCACAGCATCACCCGGTGCCCGGCGAGCACACCCAACGGACCCAGCGCCGTGGCGAAGCGGGCCACCTGGTCCTCCAGCTCAGCCCAGGTGAGCGATCGACCGCTGCTCTCCACCAGGGCGATCCGTTGGGGGACCTGCTCGGCGGCGGTTCTCACCAACCGGGAGATGTCCGGGTTCTCGCCCTCACGGCCCGGCGGGCTCTCGGCAGACATGGGGCCGATCCTTGCACACTCTCCGACTTTCTCCGTGGGCATTGCTTGAGGGCCTCGACCCGGCCCGCTCCGGCACTACGCTGGGGCCGTGAACGCCAAGCATCGACCCGCCCGCGACCTGCGCCGCCGCTCCAAGCTGGCGGGCGAGGCGTCGGCTGCCAATGCCCATGTGGAGCAGTACCTCGCGGCTCCGATCGACGCCTCCGGTGCCGCGTTCTTCGACGTCGACAACACGATCATGCAGGGTGCCAGTATCTTCCACCTTGCCCTCGGGCTGTACCGACGCAAGTTCTTCACGACCGGCGAGATCCTGGACGCCGCCTGGAAGCAGGCCTGGTTCCGGATCGCCGGCGTGGAAGACCCCGAGCATGTCGCCGAGGCCCGAAACTCCGCGCTCTCCTTCATCGCCGGTCATCCGGTCGCCGAGTTGGAGCAGATGATGGAGGAGATCTTCGACGAGGCGATGGCGCATCGGATCTGGCCGGGCACCCGGGCCCTGGCCCAGATGCACCTGGACGAGGGACAACGGGTCTGGCTGGTGACCGCCGCGCCGGTGGAGATCGCCGCGATCATCGCGCGGCGGCTCGGGCTGACCGGCGCGCTGGGCACCGTCGCCGAACAGGAGGACGGCGTATACACCGGACGCCTGGTGGGCGACCTGCTGCATGGCCCGGCCAAGGCGGAGGCGGTCCTGGCGCTCGCCCAGCTCGAGGGACTCGACCTCTCCCGTTGCTCGGCCTACTCCGACTCGGCCAACGACCTGCCGATGCTCTCCCTGATCGGCCATCCCGTGGCGATCAACCCCGACGCCAGACTCGCCGAGCACGCCCGTCGCAACGGTTGGACGATCCGGGACTACCGCACCGGGCGGAAGGCGGCTCGAGCCGGTCTGATCGTCGGCGGCGGCGCGGCAGCGGTCGCTGCCGTCCTGGCCTTGCGTCGTCGTGCCCGGTAGCGCGGGAGCGGAGATGAGACCGAGTCATTATTCGCGGTTTGGTTCACAATGGCCGCTACGGTCCCTAACCTTGAGGATCGACGACGTGCGCGACTCGTGTGAATCGGCGAGTCGGCCAGACCCAGGGAGACCGATGCTCGGTCGCGAGGTGACACAGGGCTTAGCCGCGCTGCGCGCAGAAGTGCTCGCTGTGCTGAGTCCCGCGCCCCTCCCCGCGACGGAAGCAACATGGGCGCCTGGCTGGCTGCTGAGTTCGAGCGAGTCGGCCACGACGGTGCCGCAGGGCTCCCCCGGACCAGAGAGTCCGGATGGCGAGTTCGCGGCGTCCTCGGAAGCAACGGCCGCGGATCGGCGACGACTGATCGCCCTGGTCGACCTGGCCCGGGGTGGAGATACCGAGGCATTCGGGCTGCTCTACGACCACTATGCGCCGCAAGTACATCGTTTTCTGTACTACCGCACCCGATCGGTGGTCTTGGCCGAAGACCTCACCTCGGAGACGTTCTTCCGGGCACTGCGCTCGATGCAGAAGTTCAAGTGGCAGGGCCGGGACTTCGGCGCCTGGTTGATGACGATCGCGCGGAACCTGGCCACCGACCACTTCAAGTCATCTCGGTCTCGGCTGGAGCTGACCACCGAGGACATGGGACTGCACGACGACGCCAACGAGGAGAGCCCGGAGCAGACCGTACTTGCCACGCTCACCAACGAGATGCTGCTCACCGCGCTGGCGCAGTTGCCGACTGAGCAACGTGATTGCCTGGTGATGCGCTTCCTACAGTCGATGAGCATCGCCGAGACCGCGGAATCGTTGGGTCGCAGTGAGGGCGCGATCAAGCAGCTGCAGCTGCGTGCCGTCCGCAATCTGGCCAAACGGATGCCCGAGGGAATCCGATGAGAAGGCACTCGTTCGGTGGCCCGGATCACCATCGCCGGAGCGTAACCAAGGCTGCGACCACGTCGTTGTCCGTACTGAGCCCCTCCACTCGGGAGCCGGCATCGGGCACCGTCATTGACGCGACAGGAAGGCAGCGATGACTCCGTGGATATCGGCCCGTCGGGCCGACCGCTTCGAGTCGCTGCTGCGCGCGGGGCTAGAACAGGGTTCGGAGACTGATCCGGACGGCGGGAGCGAGCTGCACGACCTGGCCCGCCTGGTCACGACACTGACGCAGGTGGAACCTCCGACACCGCGGCCCGAATTCCTGGCCGAACTCCGTGAGCGCCTGCTCGTGGAGGCCGCCACGACGCTTCAGAAGTGCGAACCCGACGTCACGGACCGACTCAGCCTGCCGGAACGAAACCCACGTCGACGCCGCCGACTAGCGGCCGCGATCACTGGCGTGGTTCTGGTCGGTACCGGCGGGACGATGGCCGTTGCGGCCCAGTCAGCGCTGCCCGGTGACGGCCTGTACCCCATCAAGATCCTGGTGGAGAAGGCCGAGTCGAGCGTCACCTTCAGCGATGCCGCCCGCGGCGATCGACAGTTGCAACACGCCCAGAGTCGGCTCGATGAGGTCGGGGGACTGCTGGACGACGGCTCGGCGGGGGCACTCGGTCAGTTGCCCAACGCCTTGTCGACCTTCTCCTCGCAGAGTCGATCCGCAGCCGACCTGCTGCTCGCCGACCACCGCAGTCGAGGTGACGAGACGCAACCGCTGAAGTTGCGCGCCTACGTCACCCGCAACCTCGCTTTCTTGGACGAGATCGATCCGCGTATCCCGGCGTTCGCACACGAAGAACTGGTGGCGGCAGCACAGATGTTGCTGCGCATCGACCGAGACGTGAGCGCAGCCTGCCCCTCGTGTCAGGGGGAGATCTCCACCATGCCCGGCTTGCTGCAGGCGAGTCCGTCAATGCCGGCTCCGGTCGATCCAGCGCCCAGCAAGCGAACCGCGCCCACTCCTCCCCCGGCGGCCTCCAGCAATCGGCCGTCGGCCAAGCCCACCGGCGCTGTGCTCCAACCCACGCAACAGCCTTCGCCCGATCAGACGCCCGGGCATCAGGTACCCCAGGTCAAGCCTTCGTCGGGCCCTTCCTCCGGCGGCAACTCCGGCGGCAGTGCCGGTTCGGGCTCCGGCTCCGGTCAGGGTGAACCGAAGGCCCCCGGCAAGTCCCCGAGTAAGGCTCCGTCCGGCACCTCGAGCGGTCCGGTCCAGGACCTGGTGGAGAATCTGGTCGGCAACGGGAAGAGCGGGGAGGACGCCAACCCGGGCGTGGTCGGTGGGCTCGTCGGCGGTGTCCTGGGCGGGGTCGGCGGCCTGCTCGGCGGCCTGCTCGGCGGCAGCCCGTCCAGCACTCCTACCCCCTGAGCGAGCGGACGCGCGTGGCCCGCAAGACGGAGGAACGAAGGCGATCTTAAAGCGAAGCGATCGCCGAGCGACGACAACGCAGCGGACGCGCCGTCGGCTCGCTCAGGAGAAGACGCCTGTGCGGGCTTTGAGTAAGAGGTACAACGTGTGCTGGATCGACTCACGGACCTGGTCGGTGACCTCGAAGACCAGCATCGGGTCCTCGGCCTCGGCCTGGTCGTAGGCATCGGTCCGGATCGGCTCCCCGAACTCCAGCATCCACTTGGAGGGCAATGGGATGAGCCCCAGCGGGCCGAACAACGGGAAGAGCGGCGTGATCGGGATGTAGGGCAACCCCAGCAGCCGAGCCAGCGAGGGAATGTTGCCGACGAGGGGGTAGATCTCCTCGGCTCCGACCACGGAGAGCGGAATGATCGGCACCCCGGTACGCAACGCGGCGGAGACGAAACCACCCCGACCGAAACGCTGAAGCTTGTATCGCTCCGAGAACGGCTTGCCGATTCCCTTGAACCCCTCGGGCCAGACAGCCACCAACTCGCCACTGCGCAGCATCCGCTCGGCGTCGGCCTGACAGGCGAGCGTCGCCCCGCCCTTACGAGCCAGCTGAGAGACCACCGGCAACTGGAAGACCAGATCGGCACCGAGCGGGCGCAGATGCCGTCCGGTGGCGTCGAAGGTGGTGAGCATGGTCATCAGCCCGTCCATCGGCACTGTGCCGGAGTGGTTGGAGACCACCAGCGCCCCACCGGTCTCGGGGATGTTCTCGGCCCCCCGAACCTCGACCCGGAACCATTTCTGGGCTACCGGGCGCAGGATCGCCAGGAAGAGTCGTTGGGTGAGCTCGGGGTCGAACCCGTAGTCATCGACCTGATAGTCGCCGTCCATCCGGTGTCGCAGGAAGGCCAGGAACTCCGCCAGCCGCCGCTCCCAGGCCGTACCGAACACCTCACCGGCTCCGGTCCGGATCGCGGCGAGCCAGTCGGAGAGCGGTACACCCGTGAACGGGCCATCCGATTCGGTGCGGTCTCGGGTTTCCGCGCCCGGTCCGGCTTTATCGGCCCGGGTCGGATCGGCCGAGCGCGGGGCCGGTCGTGCGCTGCGGATCGTCGATCCGTTGCCGGTGGCGGCCTCCTCGACACCGGGCTTCGGCGTACCCACCTTTCGAGTGGGTTGCTTGCGAGCCGCGAGTCCCCGTGAGACTGAGGAGGGTCGCGATCCGCCCGATCCACGACCCGGCCGACCGGTGGTCCCGATCGGGATCACCGACGCGACACCTGCCTCGGGGGTCGCGGACTCTGCCGGGGGTCGGGACTCATCACTCATGGCGCTCACCGTCGAACCTGGTCGAGCCCCCTTGCGAGCCGACCACGTCCTCGACGGGTGTCTCCTCGGGTATCGCCCCCATCGATCGGCCGAAGTCGACCAACGCCTGGGCGGTCGAGTACTGCGGCGTGAAGCCGAACTCTTCTCGCATCCGGGTGGTGTCGACGCCACGACCGTAGGTCAGGAACGACAACTGCTCGGGCGAGAAGCTCGACACTCGCGCCGAGCCCAGCACCTGACCGAGGCGGCCGACCATGAACCCCGGCATCGGAACCGATGGCTTGCCGAGTCGCCGCAGCACCTGAGACAGCAGCATCACATCGGAGCCGGCGATATTGAAGGTGCCGGGTGTGGGCGAGTGGACCGCTCGGAGCAGGGCCCGCATCAGATCCGTCTCGTGCAGGAACTGAACCCGAGGATCGAACCCCGCCACGCGGGGAACCACCGGCAGCCGTAGGTAGGAGGTGATCGGCGAGACCACATGCGGACCCACCACATTGGCGCAACGCAGGGTGGTCACCCGAACGTCGGGTCGACGGCGCGCGAAGCCCCGGACGTACCCCTCGATCTCGTAGACGTCCTTGGCGTAGCCGGAGCGAGGCAGTTGCTTGGGGCCCGTCTCCTCGGTGAACATCGCCGGATCACGGCTGGTCGAGCCGTAGTAGACCGTGGTCGACTTCACCAACAGGTCTCTGACACTGGGTGACTTCTGGCAGGCGGCGAGCAACTGCATGGTGCCGATGACGTTGAGTTCCTTCATCGCACCGCGCCCACCGACACTGCCGGGGGTGGCGATGACACTCATGTGTACCACTGTGTCGACGTCCCATTTCGCGATCACCTTGGCGATCACGGGATTCCGGATGTCGGCACGCACAAACGAAGCGGCGCCGATGTCGCCACGCGGTGGCACGACATCGACGCCGATGACACGCTCGATGGAGGGGTCGGCCGCTGCGGCTCGCGCAAAGCGGCGACCGATGTCCCGGGATACCCCGGTGACCAGGACGACCCGTCCCATAGGCGGTTTGCCGGGCCTTACTTCCCGAGCTTGCGACGCTGCACGCGCGTCTTCTTGAGAAGCTTGCGGTGCTTCTTCTTGGACATGCGCTTGCGCCGCTTCTTAATGACTGAACCCACGAAGTTGCCTTTCAGTGAAAACTCTTGGTTACCGCCGGGCACGCCGGGGACCGGACCACCCTAACGGTCCCGGCCACCTCGACGAGAATCGAGTGGGTACGTGGACTCCCCAGGGCAACGGAACGAGCGCCCCGCGAGACTCGATCCGGGGGCTCTCGAAGCTCAGCCCGCGTTGTAGAAACTCTTGCGCAGGTACTCGTTCACATCGTCCTCGGTGACCCGGAACGAGCGGCCGACGCGAACCGCCGGCAACTCGCCCGAGTGGACCAGGCGGTAGACGGTCATCTTCGACACCCGCATCTTGCCCGCCACTTCGGCGATGGTCAGGAACACGACGTCGTTGATGTCGCCACGAAGGCTCTTGTCAGCCATGGAGGGTGCACCGTTCTTTCCGTCTCGCCACCGCGCCGGCTTCCCCACCGGCCCCACTCAGAGGCGTCTTCCGCTGAGAATAGAGCCGGGTGTGACCTGTGGGGAAGTAGTTGACCAAAGAAACTTGCTGCAATGCGGCGTGTTGTGTTGATTTTCCCCTTGTCAGCGTATCTAGCGGGTGGCTGCGCGCACCCCAAACCACAGGAGCGGGCTGACGCGCGCGGCTCCAAGGCGCCGAGACTCGAGCAACGCAGGAGACGCGCCGTCCCGCCCGTTCCTCCTAGGGCATGGGGTCTAGGCCGTGTAAGGGATAAACCGCCATCCGCGTGGCATTGATGGCGCGGTCCAGCCAGGTATCGGGGTCGTAGCCGCCGCTCCAGTCGCGCCAGGCGGGATGCCTGCCGTCGGTCATCAGGAGCGGAGCGTTGCGGCCCAGGAGTTCGTTGACGTGGGCTCGCCAGGCCTCAGGGGTCTTCAGTTCGGGGTCGAGCGGGTGACCCGAGACGATCGCCAGCAGGTGCGCCCAGGCACGAGGGACCACGTCCACCAGCGCGTAGCCGCCGCCACCGGTAACGACCCAGTTGCCGTCGGCCACCTCGTGGGCCAGTTTGTGCAGTTCCAGATAGGCGGCCCGTTGCCCGTCCACCGACAGCATCAGGTGGGTCAGCGGGTCCTCCATGTGCGAGTCGCAGCCGTGCTGGGTCACCAGCACCTCGGGGTTGAACTCGCGGACCAGGTCGGGCACCACAGCGTGGAAGGCGCGTAGCCAGCCCCCGTCACCGGTGCCCGGAGGCAGCGCCACGTTGACCGCGGTCCCCTCAGCCCCGCGCCCGCCGATTTCCTGGGGGTACCCGGTACCGGGGAACAGCATCTGACCGGTCTCGTGCAGGCTGATCGTCAGCACTCGGGGGTCGTCCCAGAAGATCTTCTCGACCCCATCGCCATGGTGCGCGTCGACATCGACATAGGCGACCCGCTGCACCCCCTGATCGAGCAGCCAGCTGATACCGACCGCGATGTCGTTGTAAATGCAGAAGCCACTCGCCCGACCTGGCATCGCATGGTGCAGGCCGCCGATGATGTTGGCGCTGTGCAGGGACTCACCGCTCCACACCTGACGAAACGCCTCCAGGCTTGCCCCGACCACGTGCGCCGAGGCTTCGTGCATGCCCAGAAACGCGGGGTTGTCCTCGGTGCCGATGCCGTGGTCCAGATCGATCGCCCCGCGGTGATGCCCGACCCGGGTGACCGCCTCGATGTACTGCTCCGAATGCACCGAGGCCAGTTGCTCATGGGTGGCCATCGGAGCCGACACCTGACGCAGGTGCTCACCGACCACGCCCAATTCGGTGGCCAGATCCACGGTGAGTCTGACCCTCAGCGGAGACATCGGATGCTGGTCGCCGAAGTCGTAGTCGCCCAGGGTGTCGTCATAGACCACGGTGGCCGGGCCGGTACAGACCACCGAGGGCAGCACGAACCGGTCCACATACATCAGAGGTCCTCGGCCAACTCTTCCGAGCGGTCCCGGCACGCCTCCATCGCCGCATTGATCGCCGCCCGCACCTTGTACTCGTCCAGTTCGCGCAGTGCCGCGGCGGTGGTTCCGGCAGGGGAGGTGACCTGCTCGCGCAGGATCGAGGGGTGGGTACCGGAGTCGCGCAGCATGGTGGCCGAGCCGAGCAGCGTCTGTACCGCGAGTTCGGTGGCGACCGGACGGGGCAGACCGAGGTGGACTCCCCCCTCGATCATCGCCTCGGCCACGTAGAACAGGTAGGCGGGCCCGGAGCCTGACACGGCGGTCACCGCATCCTGGTGCTTCTCCTCGATGGTGATCACCCGACCGGTCGCGGAGAGCAGGTCGACCACCTCGGCCAGCTGTGCCTCGGTGCAGTTGCTCCCCGGCGAGACCGCCGACATGCCCGCGCCGATCATCGCCGGCGTGTTGGGCATCACCCGCACCACCGCCACCTGGGCGGGTACTCGTTCCTCGATGTATTCCGTCGTCACTCCGGCAGCCAGCGAGACGATCAGGTGCCGCTCGGTCAGGAAGGAGGAAATCTCGGCGAGGACGGAACCCACGTCGGCCGGCTTGACCACCAGGAGCAGGGTGTCGGCCGTGGTGGCGGCCTCGGTGTTGTCCACCACCCGCACTCCGTACCGCTCGGTCAACTCAGCGGCTCGCTCCGCCCGCTTCTCACCGACCAACACCTGGTCGGCGGAACGCCCGCCCTGGAGGATTCCGGCGAGTACGGCCTCTCCCATGTTGCCGGCTCCGAGGATTGCGGTGGTCGCGGTGTCGCCCATGGTTCAAGCCTTCTACTAGCGGTGCCGTCAGTAACGACGGGTCTGGTCTCGCAGGTGAGCGTACGCCGGGAGGTCCGGATCCGGCCCATGCACTCGACCGGCGCTCAACCGGCAGGGCGTCGCGGATCACTCGGTCCGGCGGCGCAGCGTGAACACTCCGCCGACGACGGCCAGTAGCGCGAACCCGAGCACGATGGCCAGGTCGCCCAGCACGGCTCCGACGCCGGTCGAGGCGGCCAGACGCTGCATCGCGTCCCAGCCGTAGGACAACGGCAGCACCGAGGAGACCCAGTGCAACACCGTGGGCAGATCCGCGCGAGGGGTGAGCAGCCCGCACAACAGGATCTGTGGCACCACGACCGCCGGAAGAAACTGGACCGCCTGGAACTCGGTGCGCGCGAAGGCCGAGACGAACAGGCCCAGAGCGGTGCCCACCAGAGCGTTGGAGACTGCGACACAGACCAACAGCCAGAGGGGACCGCGCACCTCCATGCCGAGCCCCCAGACACTCACCGTGGTGGCCAGCACCGCCTGGATCGTGCCGAGCAGGCCGAAGGCCAGCGCATAGCCCAACACGAAATCGCCTTTGCCCATCGGCATCGCGAGCAACCGTTCCAGCGTCCCACCGGAACGCTCACGAAGCGTCGTCACGCTGGCCACCAGGAACATCACGAACAGCGGAAAGATCGCCAGCAGGCCGGGACCGATGCTGTCGAATCGGTCCGGTCCGGGCCGGGCGTCGTCTCCGGAGAAGATCCACCACAACAGCACCATCAAGACGCTGGGCAACAACACCAACATCACCAGGGTGCGCGGATCCCGACGGATCTGGGTCAGCACCCGGACGGCCACCGCCCAGGTGGTGCGCGCCCTCATCGGGCCCCACCGGTGGTTACCAGAGCCAAGAACGCGGATTCGATGTCGGCCGTGCCGGTGCGGCCTTGGAGTTCCGCGGGACTGCCGGTGCCGAGTACGGCACCTTCACGCATCAGCACCAGCTGATCGCAGCGCCTGGCCTCGTCCATCACGTGACTGGAGACCACCAGCGTCGCGCCGGCGGCGGCCAACCGGGCGAAGAGGTGCCACAGTTGCCCCCGCAAGACCGGGTCCAGGCCCACGGTCGGTTCGTCCATCACCAGCACGTCGGGGTTTCCGAGCAGCGCCGCACCCAGACTGACCCGGGACCGTTGACCGCCACTGAGTCGGTCCACCCTGCTGGTCGCCGTCGCACCCAGGTCGACCACGTCGACGACCTCGTCGACCCGGGCCCGCGGCACACCCAGTACCCGGGCGAAGAAGGCGAGGTTCTCGATCACGCTCAGGTCGCCGTAGACCGCGGGACTCTGGGTGACGTAGCCGACCCGGTGCCGCAGACTCGGTGTCCCGGCCGGCTGTCCGAGGACTCGGACCGACCCTGAACGCACCTGCTGCACACCCACCAGGCAGCGCATCAGCGTGGTCTTGCCACAACCCGAGGGGCCGAGCAGGCCGGTGATACCGGGGGCGACGGTGAGATCGAGGTCGGTCAGCACTGACTTACCGCCCCGCACCACGGTGAGCCGTTCGATCAGGATCGGAGCATCCATCCTGCGACGCTACCGCCGCTCGAGGCGGAACGCGCCTCAGACCCGGAAGTGCTCGCGAGCGAACTCGAGGGATTCGACCAGGTCACGCTCCCGTTCGGCCTCGTCGGCGGCCTTGCGGGTGTTGATCTCCAGGATCAGGTCGCCCGCATATCCGGCACCGGCCAGGTACCTGAGGAACTCGGCGGCACCCATCGTCCCGCGCCCCGGGACCAGGTGCTCGTCCTTCGCCGACCCGGTGCCGTCGGTCAGATGCACGTGGCGCAGGCGCCCGCCCATCCGCCGCGCCATCGCGATCACGTCGTCGCCGGCGATCGCCGCATGCGAGAGGTCGATGGTGGTGTGCGCGTAGTCCTCCGCCGAGGGATCCCACCCGGGCACGTACATCTCCATGTTCTTGGCCGGCCCGCGTCTGCCGGCCCGCCACGGATACATGTTCTCGACCGCGAAGTGCAGCCCGGTGCGCTCCTCGATCTCGGCGATCGCCGGCGACGAATCCGGTCGCGTACTCTCGCTGCCAGCGGAACGGCGGGTGCACGACGACGACGTGGGCACCCAGCACATGGGCCATCTCTGCCGAGCGCTCCAACTTGCCCCAGGGCTCGGTCCCCCACACCCGCTGGGTGAACAGCAGGCAGGGTGAGTGCACCGCCAGGACCGGCATCTCGTGATGCTCGGACAGCTGCCGAAGGGCGCTGATCTGCTGGCTGACCGAGTCGATCCCGACCATCACCTCGATCCCGTCGTAGCCGACCTGGGCAGCGCGTGCGAAGGCGCGAGCCGTCGACTCGGGATAGACCGAAGCGGTCGAGAGCGCGATCCGGGTCACGGCCGGAAGCGTTCCTCAGGCGTCCGAACCGAGATCTGGTCGAGTCGCTCCAAGATCACGCCCTCGCGTAGCGCCCAGGGACAGACCTCCAGTTCGGGCAGGTCGAAGATCTCCATCACGGCCTCGGCCACCAGCGCCCCTGGGACGATCTGGTGCGCTCTCGACGGCGAGACCCCGGGCAGGGTGATCAGCTCCGCCTCGTCCATCGCCGCCAGCTTGGGGATCCACTCGGCCAGCGTGTCCGCCGGCAGGGTCCGCGGTGCCAGTTGGCCGTACCCGGACGGTGCCGCACCGCAGATCCGGGCCAGCGAACGGAAGGTCTTGGAACTTGCCGCCGCCTTGTCTGGGGTGCCATACCGCAGGAGTTGCCCGGCGTCGCGGGCGATGGCAGCACGGATCCGGCGCCGCACCGCCTTGAGGGCGTCCGGGTCGATCCCGCTGTCGCCGGCCCCGGCTGCGAGTTCCTTGGCCATTCGAGCCGCACCCAGAGGAAGCGACCAGGCCACGTCGGGCGCCTCGTCCGCGCCACCGGCGATCTCCAACGACCCTCCCCCGATGTCGAAGACGGCCAGTCGCCCCGCCGACCAGCCGAACCAGCGGCGGACCGCCAGGAAGGTCAGTCGCGCCTCGTCCTCTCCCGGGAGCACCTCGATTCGGACACCGGTGGCGGCCTCGACCGAGGCGAGTACCTGATCGGTGTTGACGGCGTCCCGGACCGCCGAAGTGGCGAAGGACAGCATCTCCTCGCATCCCTTGTCATCCGCCATCCGTACCGCCTCGGCGGTGAAGCGGGTCAACGTCTCGACACCGATCTGGGTGACCGCGCCGTGCTCATCCAGGAGTTCGGCCAGCCTCAGGGGCTGCTTGAAGGAGTAGTGCGGCAAGGGTGCCGCACCGCCGTGGGCGTCCACCACCAGCAGGTGTCCCGTGTTGGAACCGATGTCCAGTACGCCCAACCGCATGGAATCCACGGTACCGCGCGGTCCCCCTGCGACGTGGCGTGTCCCGTCCACGAGCCGCAAGTCTGTGGCAGCCGACTCCGCACCACCTCCTACACTGAACCGGTGCCCGAAGTCGACCTCGTCTTCCCCCGTGCTTTCGTGGAATTCGCTGACCCGGACGATCCGGATCAGGTGTTCAGATGCGACCTGACGTGGCTGACCAGTGCCTATACCTGCATCTTCGGCTCCGGGTGCGCGGGGATCTATGCCGATTCGCCCGACACCGGATGCTGCACCCTGGGCGCACACTTCTGCGACGAGGACGACGAGCGACGGGTCAGTGGCTTCGTGGCGCGACTCACTCCCGACCAGTGGCAGTTCCATCCCGGGAGGTCGGTCGAGGCCGATGACTGGGTCACCAGCGACGAGGACGGGGAGCGTAAGACCCTGACCCACGCGGTGTCCGGTCAGGAGGCATGCGTCTTCGCGAACCGTCCCGGCTTCACCCGCGGGGCCGGATGCGCACTTCACGTACTGGCCCTCGACGAGGGGCTGAATCCGCTGGAGACGAAGCCGGACGTATGTTGGCAGCTGCCCTTGCGCCGGACCTATCGCACCGTGGAGCGACCGGACGGAAGCTCGTACACGGAGGTCGGGATCGGCGAGTACGACCGGCGTGGCTGGGGGCCGGGCGGGCATGATCTGGACTGGTACTGCACCGGCAACACCGCTGCTCACATCTCACCCGATCCACTCGTGGTGACCAGCGCTGCCGAACTCATCGAGATGATGGGTGAGGCGGGCTATACCGAGTTGCTGCGGCACTGCGAGGCCCACCTGAGGTCCCGCTCAGCGCTCGCGATCCATCCAGCCACGGCCCGATGATCGGGCCGGTTCGACCGCCCCAGCACATGAACCCTCTCGACGTCAAGAGAGATCGACCCCGATGTGACGTGGCCAACGTCAACGGAACACAATGCAGTCATGCGCCTGGACCACCTTTCCTACGCCGCCGGCCCCGACGGACTGGCGGGAACAGCCGCCCGAATCGGCGGCCTGCTCGGCGTCGAGTTCGTTGACGGGGGCATCCATCCCCGCTTCGGCACCCGCAACATGACTGTCGCCCTCGAGGGCGACACCTACCTCGAGATCGTCGAGGTTCTCGACCATCCGGCGTCCGACAAAGCCCCGTTCGGCCAGGCCGTGCGCGCCCGCTCGGCGCTCGGTGGCGGCTGGTTGGGCTGGGTCGTGTCGGTGGACGACATCTCCCAGGTCGAGCAGCGGCTCGGCCGCGAGGCGGTCAACGGCAACCGGCGCCGTCCGGACGGCTTCGAGCTGCTCTGGAAGCAGATCGGGGTCAACGGCCTGATCGCCGATCCGCAGCTTCCGTTCTTCATCCAGTGGGAGACCCCCGCCGAGAAGCGTCCCGGTGCCGAGGCCGGCAACGACCTGCGGTTGTGCTGCCTGGAGATCGCGGGTGACCCGCAACGCGTCAGCGAGTGGCTGGGCGAAGGGGTGGACTCCTCCTTCGAGGGCGTCAAGATCGAGTGGGTCGCCCCGCACGGAACGCCCGGTGTGCTCGCCGTTCAGGTCGAGAGCCCCCAGGGCAGGGTCCGGATCTGAGCCTGCTCAGGCGTCCCTCACGGGGCGCGGTGCCGAGCCCCAACATCTGGGAGCACACCGCCACCTACGAATTGGAGAACCGGGCGACCGACCCGGCCGGGGCGATCGAGCGGGCGATGCAGTCGATATCGGACTGGTCGGGACGCGATTTCCTGGACCTGGGCTGTGGCTCCGGCTTCCACTTGCCCCGCTGGGCCGCACTGGCCGGGTCGGTGACCGGCGTCGAGCCGCATCCCGATCTGGTCTCCCTGGCCCGCCGCCGGACCCGACGTCTGTCCGGAATCCAGGTATTCCAGGGCGCGGCCCAGGAGATCCCGCTGCCCGACTCGTCGGTCGATGTGGTCCAGGCCCGCTGGGCGTACTTCTTCGGCCCGGGCTGTGAGCCGGGGCTCCGGGAGCTGGCTCGGGTAGTACGGCGCGGCGGCACGGCGTTCGTGATCGACAACGACCCGACCCGCTCCACCTTCGGACGCTGGTTCGCACGTGGATATCCCCGTATCGATCCGGCTGCCGTCGAGTCGTTCTGGGCCCGTCACGGCTGGTCCCGAACGCCCGTGGACAGCGCCTGGGAGTTCGCTTCGCGCGCAGACTTCGAGTCGGTGGTGCGGATCGAATTCGACCGAGCCACCGCCGACTGGGTGCTGGACCAGCACGAGGGGGCGAGCGTCGACTACGCGGTCAATCTGTGGTGGCGTCATTTCTGAGGTCCACCTCAGCGAGCGAGCAGCCCCTCATGCAGCATCGCCAGGTACTGCTCCGCGACCGCGCCGTGCTGCAGTCGTCCGCCCGGCTGGTACCACCGCACCGAGCTCCACACCCCGTCCCGGATGAAGCTGTAGGTCAGGGAGATATCCAGATCATCACGGAAATCGCCGGCCTCTCGGCCCCGCTCCAACACACCGCGCCACATGTCCTCGATCCGGACGCTCGCCTCGCTGACGAAGCCGAACTCGCCCAACTGCGCGAAGAGCGCCACCTCGTTCTGGTAGAGCGCGACCTCGTCCTGGGCCTCGTGGATCGTTCGGAAGGCAGCCCGGATCAGGTCATCGAGCATCGCTCGCGGCGGCGCCTCGGTGGTCAGCACCGCCTCGAAGCTGGCCAGCATGCCGCCCATGAACCCCTCGAGGATCTCTTTGAGCATGGCCTCCTTGGAGTCGAAGTGGTGGTACAGACTCCCGGAGAGGATGCCGGCCTCATCGGCGATGTCACGCACCGTGGTCTGGCTGTAGCCACGGGCCGCGAACAGTTGGGCCGCCATCCCGAGCAACTGGCCTCGTCGGCTCTCACCGTTCGTGGGTCGCCGACGCGACGTACCCTTCTCCGACGGCGCCATGCCACTCCTTTGACCATGCCAGGGCACCACCGGATGCGCCTGACCACTGTTTCAACGAGACTGGGAGTGACCGAGCACCCTGTGCAGCGCCACACCCTCGGCGGTACTGTACCGACCAAGCACTTGCTTTGTAAGGAGAGACCGTGGCGACACTCCAGCTTCCCGCCGAGACGATTCCTGCACTCCTGACCCGTGGAGACAAGAAATTCGGCGACCATCCGGCCTTCGTCACCGACGGCCGGAGCATCAGCTACACCGAGCTGCGCACCGCCGCGCGCACCGCGGCCCGCGCTTTTCTGGGCTCCGGGGTCAAGCCCGGTAACCGGGTCGGGATCTGGGCGCCCAATGTCGTGGAGTTCATGATCGCGGCACTCGGCGCGGAGTCGATCGGAGCCGCCGTGGTGCCGATCAACACTCGCTATCGAGGTGAGGAGGCTCGCGTCATCCTGGCCCGGGCCCGCGCCTCGGCGGTGGTTCTGATCAACGGGTTCCTCGGCGCCGACTACTCCACGATGCTGCGCGAGGCATCGAGCCGCGCCCTCGCGGAGGGCGATGTGATGCCCGTACCTGCGGGTGAGAGCAGTCATGACGAGGTGGCCGGGTTGCCGAGCCTGCACACGGTGATCGACCTGAACAGCGACTCCGGTGCCGGCGAGACGACCTGGTCCGACTTCCTGGCCCGTGCGGAGCAGGTCTCCCTGGCCGACCTCGAAGCGGCAGAGAACGCGGTCACCCGGGACACGGTCTGCGACATCCTGTTCACCTCCGGCACGACCGGAGTGCCCAAGGGCGTGATGAGTACCCAGGCGATGACCCTGGGCGCCGCCACCGTGTGGGCCGAGGGCGCCGAACTCACCCCGGCGGACCGCTACGCGATCGTCAACCCGTTCTTCCACTCCTTCGGGTACAAGGCCGGAGTCCTGGCCTCGCTCACCGCCGGGACCACCATCTACCCGGTGATGACCTTCGACTCCGCATCGCTGATGCAGTTGATCCAGGACGCGAAGATCACCGTGCTGCCCGGCGCGCCGACGCTCTTCATCAGCCTGATCAACGATCCGACCCGCAAGAACTACGACCTCTCGAGCCTGCGCTTCTCGATCGCGGGTGCCGCCTCGGTGCCGCAGACCCTGTACGTCGAAATGCAGCAGGAACTCGGATTCACCCAGGTCGCCCAGTCCTACGGCCTCACCGAGTGCGTGGTCGCCACTCGCTCCCGCCGGGACGAGGACCCCCACCACATCGCCGAGACCACCGGTCCGGCGGTGGATGGTCTGGAGATCAAGATCGTCGGCGAAGACGGCGTCGAGTGCGAGCGTGGCTCCGACGGAGAGATCTGGATCCGCGGCGAACTGGTGATGCTCGGCTACTTCGAGGATCCCGAGGCGACCGCCGCAGCCATCGATTCCGACGGTTGGTTCCACACCGGTGACGTCGGTCGGATGGACGAGCACGATTGCGTGAAGATCACCGACCGGATCAAGGACATGTTCACCGTAGGCGGCTTCAACGTGTACCCCGCCGAGGTCGAGAACGCGCTGGCCCACCACCCGGACGTGATCGAGTCGGCTGTGATCGGCATCGGCGACACCCGGATGGGCCAGGTCGGTCGTGCCTTCGTGCGGCTCCGGTCGGGTGCCACCCTGGATTCCGAAGGGCTGACCGCGTTCGCCCGCGAACGGCTCGCGAATTTCAAGGTGCCGCGCGAGTTCATCGCCGTCGAGGACTTCCCCCGCAATGCCAGCGGCAAGATCCTCAAGACCGATCTGCGGGCCGGCTGACCCGCTCGGGATCGGGACGACGCAGGAAACAAGTACCGAGAGATCGCCACTGAGACCCGAAGGGCACTGTGCACATCAATCTCACCGACCCGATGTCCCTGCGCCGGGGCCGCGAGTGGCGTAACCGGCTGTTCCTGGCTCCGATGACCAATGTCCAGTCGGATCCGGTCACCGGCGGGCTCACCGACACCGAGATCGCCTGGCTGGCGGCCCGGGGGCGTGGCGGGTTCGGCCAGGTGATGACTGCGGCCGCCTTCGTCACACCCGAGGGCCGGGCCTGGCGCGGGCAGCTCGGGGTGCACGACGACTCGATGTTGCCCGGTCTGGAGCGGCTGGCCGAGGCGATCCGGCCCACCGGGGCGCGTAGTTCGGTGCAGTTGCATCACGCCGGGATGCGCGCCGACGCCGATCTCAACGAGGCACCCAACCGCGGCCCGTGGTCGGACCCGAGCCGGAACACCACCGCGCTGAGCACCGGCGAGGTGGAGGGGCTGGTCGAGGCCACCGTCGCCGCGGCCGTCCGCTGCGAGCGCGCCGGTCTGGACGGCGTGCAACTGCATGCCGCGCACGGTTATCTTTGGTGCCAGTTCATGGACCCGCGATCGAACCATCGCGAGGACGCCTACGGCGGGTCCGTGCCCGACCGGCTTCGATTCACCCTGGAGACGCTGCGAGGCATCCGGGAGGCGACCGGTCCCGACTTCGAGGTCGGTGTCCGCCTGACCCCCGAGGGCTACGGCATTCCGTTGGCCGACGCCGTCGAGATCGTCGGCACGGTGCTGTCCAGCGGGTATGCAGACACCCTGGACCTGTCCATGTGGGACTGCTGGATGAAGCCGCGCAAGGTCGACACCGGGCGCCTGCTGATCGAGGAGTTCTTGGACCTGCCCCGGCACGGTACCCGACTGGGAGTCACCGGCAGGGTCGCCGATCGGGCCGGCGCCGACTGGGTGCTGGGCCGGGGTGCCGACTTCGTCGGCATCGGCCAGGCGGGGATCCTGCACCACGATGCGGCCGAGTCCATTCTGGCCGGACCGGAGTTCACTCCGGTGGCGCTGCCGGTGAGCCCCGAGCACCTGCGCGCCGAATACGTGGGCCAGCCGTTCCTCGACTACCTGCGCAGCGACTTCGACGGAATCGTCGCCTGATCCGGGCCTGACAAGGTGCGGAGTAGGTTGGAGGCAACCACGTAGCCAGCCGGATCCGTTGGAGCCGCGGGGCTGCACGAAAGATCGGCGTCATGACGACATCACCGACACTCCCCACCGCCTCACCCGAAGCCGTCGGCCCGTTACGGATCAGGTTCCGCCGCAACATCATGCTCGGCCGAGTCAACGGGGCGTGGTGGCCGTACAGCCGCGATCTCGCCGTCGAGGGCGCCGACCTGGTTGACCACTTCCCGGCACGCTTCGGCCGGGTATCCCGCCTCTGGTTCTCCCGACCCGACTGGACCGCCCCCGTCGGTGAGGAGAGCCTGCACCACCTCCAGGCCAGCGGGCGCGTGGTCAAGACAGGGTCGTTTCCGGGTGATGACACCCACGTCGTAGAGGTGACGCTGCGCTCCCGGGAGCGACTGACCATGTTGGTGGTGCCCCCGGAGACCCATCCAGCCCTCGCCGAACGGTTGCTGGCTGCTGCCGCCGACGACGACAATCCGCACACCCCGATCGAGATCCTGAGCGCCGCGGTCCCCGCCGGCGTCTCGACCGCCCCGCCGACTTGGGACGACGACGGGGGCGCCTAAGAGATTCCGCGCGGGTGGTGGTGATCGAGCGGGGCCTCGTATCCGGAGCGTGCCTGCGACCTGCCGGGCGGGCGCGACGTCCCGAGAAGGCTCAGCTCAGTCGTTCGATCACCATGGCCATGCCCTGGCCGCCGCCGACACACATGGTCTCCAGGCCGAACTGAGCGTCGCGCTCCTGCAGGCCGTGGATCAGGGTGGTGGTCAACCGGGCACCGGTGGAGCCGAAGGGGTGACCCAGGGCGATCGCGCCGCCGTTGACGTTGACCTTGTCGATGTCGACGCCGATGCCGTCGATGCTCGGCAGCACCTGCGCGGCGAAGGCCTCGTTGAGCTCGACCAGGTCGATGTCGGAGACCGACAGTCCGGCGCGGGCGATGGCCATCTTCGAGGCCTCGACCGGGCCCAGGCCCATGATCTCGGGGTTGATCCCGGTGACGCCGGTCGACACGATCCGGGCCAGCGGGGTCAGGCCCAGTTGCTTGGCCTTGACGTCACTCATGATGACCAGCGCGGCGGCACCGTCGTTCAGGGCGCAGCAGTTGGCCGCGGTGACCGTGCCGGTCTCGCGGAAGACCGGCTTCATGCCCGAGACCGACTCGAGGGTCACTCCGGCACGCGGGCCGTCGTCGGTGGAGACCACGGTGCCGTCGGGGGTGGTGACCGGCGTGATGTCACGCTCGAAGAAGCCACGCTTGATGGCGGCCTCGGCCAGGTTCTGCGAACGCACGGCGTACTCGTCCTGAGCGGCCCGAGAGACTCCCCTCAGAGTGGCGACGTTCTCGGCCGTCTCACCCATGGGGATGTAGATGTCGGAGAGCAGACCGGCCGCGACCGGGTCGGTCCAGGTGGTGTTGTTGGCCGAGATCTCCTTCGTGCGCGCCTGGGCGTCGTCGTAGGCAGGGTTCTTGGTGTTCTCCATGCCGTCGGCCTTGCCATTGAAGAACCGCGAGACGGTCTCGACGCCACCGGAGACGAAGATGTCACCCTCGCCCGCCCGAATGGCGTGCATGGCCATCCGCGAGGTCTGCAGCGAGGAGGAGCAGTAACGGTTGACCGTCACGCCCGACACGTCGTGCAGGCCGGCGATGATCGCAGCCTGGCGGGCGATGTTGTAGCCCTGCTCGCCGGCGGGCTGCGCGCAGCCCCACATCAGGTCGTCGATCTCGGTACGGTCCACGCCGGGAACAGCGTCGAGGGCGGCCTTGATGATCTGGGCGGAGAGATCGTCTGGACGTAGCTCCTTCAGCGATCCCTTGAAGGCGCGACCGATCGGGGACCGAACGGCAGAGACGATGACTGCTTCAGGCATGAGGTGTCCTCCTGGTTGAAAGGGATGCTTCAGGCGTTGGGGGTGTGCGCGAGGAAGGCGGGGATCTCGCCGCCGCCGTCCACGTTCAGCGTCGCACCGGTGACGTGACTGGCCAAGGGCGAGGCCAACAGCAGGCAGGCCTGACCGACCTCGGCCGGGGTGGCGAACTGGCCGCGAGGAATCGTATTCGAGACGGCCGCGAACTGCTCGGGCGTGCCGTAGTGGTCCTCGGAGCCCGGCGTGTTGATCAGGCCGCACGACACATTGTTGACCCGTACGTCGGGGGCCCACTCGGTAGCCAGGCTGACGGTCAGGGACTCCAGCGCCGCCTTCGCCGCGCCGTAGACCGCCGTGCCCGGACTGGGGCGGCGGGCCGAGATGGAGGTGATGTTCAGGACGACGGCGTCATCGGTGGCCTTGAGCAGCGAATACGCCGCATGCATCACGTAGGCGGCCGACAGGAAGTTGAGCTCGTTGATCTTGCTCGCGAAGCGCGGGCTGGCCTCGGCGAAGTTCGCGAACGGGGCGCCCCCGGCGTTGTTGACCAGCACATCGAGGCGTCCGTGTCGCTCCTCGATCTCCTTCATCCAGATCGCCACCGCCTCCGGGTCACGCACATCCACCGCGGTGAAACGCGGGCTGCGACCCTCGACCTCACGCAGACTCACCGGTGTGGAGCGGCCACAGATCTCGACGCTCGCGCCGGCTCCCAGAAAGACCTCCACGATGCCGTCGCCGACCCCCTTGGCGCCGCCGGTGACTACGACGACTCTGCCGGTCATGTCGAGCGTGTAGGCCATCTCGTGATTCCTCCGGGTCCTTCGACTACTACTGAACGGCCATCTTAGACCAGAAACCAAGCAAGTGCTAGGTTGCCTGATCTGGGCCGTCAGCCGTCGGCCATCGGTGAGGAGAACAGATGTCGAAAGTCCCGTCCACTCCCGCGCTGACCACCAACACCTTCCGGCTGGGGTACGCCGACACCGACCCGGCGGGCATCCTCTACTACGCGGCCTGGTTCCCTTGGATGGAGCGGCTACAGACCGCCTGGTTCGCGGACAACGGGCTGCGGCAAGACACCCTCAAGGAACGGTTCGGCTTCTGGACGGTCAACGCCCGGGTCGAGTGTGACTACCTGGTGGCCGTCGAACTGCTCGACGAGATCCGGATCGAGTTGCGCGTCGATGAGGTGCGTTCCAGTGCCTTCCGGATGGAGCACACCATGTGGCGGACCCGCGATGACATATTGGTGGCCCGGGCCACGATGAGCCTGGTGACGGTGACTCCCGAGGGGCGTGCCACCCGGATCCCCGACCTGCTACGGGCCCACCTCGAGGCCTGGGCGGAGGGTCGCACCCTGCCGGTGCACCGTTGAGGCCGCACCCCACCAACGAACCGACAGCGACGAACCGATAAGGACGAACACTCGATGATGTCCCCCCATACCACCCCGATGGCTTTCTTCTCGTTCGTCAGCCTGACCGACGGAGGTAGCGAAGAGCACCGTGCCTACAACGAGTGGCACCAGCTCGACCACCGGCCCGAGAACCTGGCTCTGCCCGGGGTGGCCTGGGGGGATCGTTGGAAGCGAGGAGCCGACCTCAAGCAGCTGGGTGAGGCGGCAGCCACCCATGCCGACACCGACTACGTGGCGATGTACTGGTTCCGCGATCCGATCAAAGAATCGATGCGCGCCTGGGACCGACTCGGTGAGGACTCCTTTCAGTGGGGTCGCGGCCCTCTCATTCCCGGGGTCGAGCGTCGCATGCTGGCCTTCTTCAAGCCGGTCAAGGGGTACGTCTCCCGCTCGTCCCTGGTCGGTCCGGAGGTGATCGCCTATCGCCCGCAGCGCGGACTGTGGCTCAATGTGACCAGCGAGGCGGAGCCGCACTCGGCCGCGACCCACGCCCGCCATGCGTATACCGATCGGGTCCGGATGCCGACGCTGATGGAGGTCGACGGGGTGGCGGGCGCCTGGACGTTCGTCTTCAGCCACGGCCAGCAGCACACCTCGTTGCCGTTCGGTGGCCCGGATAGTGGCACCGACAGTCGCACGGAGGGGCCCGGCTCGATGCGGATCGAACTGCTCTACCTGGACGGTGACGTGGCCGAGACCAGCGCCCGGATCACCGAGGTCGAGGCCGGCCTGGCGGCGAGCGCACCCGATGCTGAGGGTGAGCGGGCAGTGTTGCGTGGTCCGCTCTCGACGATCGTCCCCTGGCAGGACTGGTAGGACCCGTTCAGGAGCCCGCGGATCCGGGCCCCACCTGGCTCGTCGCGCTGTCGGCTCTGGACACCGCGACGAACAACCCGGTCGCCTCGACCAGAACCGCTCCGCCCTGCTTGATCGCACATTCGGCGACCACCTTGCGACCGGACTCCTTGAGGACCCGTCCCTCGATCCTGGTCGGCACCTCCAGCAGTACCGGGCCGCGATAGCGAAGCTCCAGGGTGGCGGTGACGCTGGGTCTGAGCGCGACCTGGACCAGGGTCCCCAGGAACGCATCGATGATGGCTGCGGAGAAGCCGCCGTGCAGCAGGTCCGGGGGACCTTCATGCAGCGGACCGGGGATGAAGTCGGCCCATCCCCGGTCGGCCTCGACTCGGACCACGAACGGGATGCCCTGCACGTTGAACGGGAACGCCTGCCATGGCTCTCCGTCCCGGACTCGCTCGACATGCTCGGCCAGCAGCCGGATCTTGTGCACCCGGGGCAGTCGCCCGGCGGCCAGCTCACCGGCCAGGGTCCGGATCTCGGCTGCGGCCGAGTGCATCCGAGCCTCGGGCATCGTGGTCGATGATGCCGCCTCCATCAGGGCTCGCACCGCATCGGTGAGCTCGGCAAGCGCCGCGAACTCCGGGGCACCGGCGGCGCCGGCCAGTGGAAGGTGAGACATCCGGATCTCCTGTTCGGGCGGGGTGTCTGCACTCGCAGGCACTGGTCGCATGGTGCCGCAGCGCTCGGCGCCGATCAGCCGGAGTCCCGCCCTGCGGTCAGGGTTCGGTCACCATCCGAGGGCGCCGACCGAGCAACAGCAGCACCAGCACGGCCGCCAGAGCGCACAGCCCGGCGGCCACTCCGGCACCCAACCCCACACCGGCGTGGGTGATGTCGGCGCCACCGGCCGCCTCGAGCAACGCGATCACCAGCACGCTGCCGATGCAGAAGCCGACGAAGCGGACCACGATGTTGAGACTGAGCGCGCTGGCCGCCTCCCGTTCAGGCACGTGAGCCATCATCAGTCCGGGGATCGAGGTGAAGCTGAGGCCCGACCCGAGGCCACCTACCGCCATCGCCGCGAACAGCTGCCACGGTTGGTGATGAGCCCAGGCCATCCCCACCAGGGCGACCGCGAAGACGGTGCACCCGCCCGCCAGCACCGCCCCCGGGCCGGCGAGTCGCTCCAACCACAGTCCCATCCGGTTGCTCAGCACGCTCATCACCGAGTACGGCAACATCAAGAGCCCGGCGATCGCGATCGAGAGCCCCAGACCGTGCTGGCTACCCGGAGTGGCCTGAGCCAGCACGAAGCAGAGCGTGAGCATCATGTACATCCCCATCCCACAGATGCAGCCGGCCAGGTGACAGGCCAACACCACCGGATGGCGTGCCAATCGCAGATCGACCAGCGGCGCCTCGACCCGCAGCAACCAGGCCACGGAGAGTCCGAGCAGGACGATGCCCAGCACGCCGAGTGTCAGCACAGCCGGTGAGAGATATCCCCAGGTACGGGATTGGCCGATCGCCAGCAGCACCGACAGCGTGCCGAGCCCGAGCAGGAAGGCGCCGATGAGGTCGAGCCGGGGTCGGGTCTCGGGGCCGGCCTTGGGCACCATGATCAGAGCGGCGAGCAGGGCGGCGCTGAGCAATGCCGTGCCGAACCAGAAGGCACCGTGCACCCCGACCAACTGCCCCAGCAGGGCAGCAACCGGGAACCCCAGTCCGGCCGATCCCACCACCATGGCCGAGAGAGTCGCCGTCCCACGGGCCTGCTCGCCAGGGGCGAGCGCGGCCCGGCCGACCGCGATCATCAGCGGTTGTGCGGCGATCGCCAGACCCTGCAGTGCACGTCCGAAGATGGTCCACCCGATGCCCAATGAGAGCGCCGCCAACAGGGTGCCGAACGCCGCCACGCTCATCAGCGTGATCAGCACCGAGCGTTGCCGACCACCTCCCCCGAACCGGCCGACGACGGGTGCGGCCACGGCAGCGACCAACATGTTCGCGGTCACCGACCATTGGGCCACCGAGAGAGGCACCTGCTCGGCCCGGGCCAGTGCCGAGACCAGGGGCGCGCCCAGACCACCGGCCAGCCCCGCCGCCATGATCATCACCAGCATGCCCCAGTAGACGGCCCGGGAGGGCTGGGTCACTGGGCGACCGCCGGGTCGGCGCGGCCACTAGCCACGCCAGGCCTCGACCGTGCCGAGGTCGGCGTGCTGTCGGATCCAACTGTGCATCGCGATGGCACCCGCTGCGGAGGCGTTGATCGAGCGAGTCGAGCCGAACTGCGCGATCGAGAACGTGCCGTCGACCACGTCACGGGCCCGTTCGGAGAGGCCGGGGCCCTCCTGACCGAACAGGAAGCAGACTCGGCGGGGCAGGTCGACCGTCTCCAAGTGCGCGGACCCAGGGAGGTTGTCGATACCCCACAACGCAACCTCCCGTTCGCGCAGGTAGGCGCGCAGATCCTCGGGAGTGGGGTGATGGTGCACATGCTGGTAGCGGTCGGTGACCATCGCCCCTCGCCGGTTCCACCGACGATTGCCCACGATGTGCACCTCGGCGGCCAGGAATGCGTTGGCCGTGCGCACGATGGTTCCGATATTGAAGTCGTGCTGCCAGTTCTCGATCGCCACGTGGAAGTCATGACGTCGGGTGTCGAGGTCCGCGACGATGGCCTCGAGGCTCCAGTAGCGGTATCTGTCCACCACGTTGCGCCGGTCACCGTGGGCCAACAACTCCGGATCATAGTGCTGCGCATCCGGCCACTGCTCGGGCTCCGAGGGCCACGGCCCAACCCCCACTTCCGCCTGCCCGAACGGCATCGGATCGTAGGGTGCTCGTTGTTCGGGAGCAGGCTCGGTGCCGGACTGTTCGTGATCCACGCAGGCAACCTACGCCGCGGATGCGTCAGACTTCGCAACCCCCGTTAGGGTTGCGCCGTGATCGCACTCGCCCATGCCGTCCAGCCGTTGTTGCTCGGCATCAGTTGGATGAGTCCTGACTGGCTGCTGAATCAGTTCGGGACCACTCTGTTCTGGCTGAGTCTAGTGATCATCTTCGTGGAATGCGGCCTCTTCTTCCCATTCCTGCCGGGCGACACCTTGTTGTTCGCGATGGGGCTGTTCATCGTCACCGAGCGGATCGACGTCTTCCACACCTCGCACCAGATCGAATTGTTGATCGCCCTGGTCCTGTTCAGCCTGGCCGGCTTCCTGGGCAATGTCGCCGGATACGAGATAGGCCGATTACTGGGGCCCCGGCTGTACCACCGCGACGGCAGGGTGCTCAAACAGAAGTATTTCGACCAGACCACCGCCTTCTTCGACAGGCACGGCAACAAGGCCCTGGTGATCGGCCGGTTCGTGCCGTTCGTTCGGACCTATATCACCGTCGTCGCCGGGGTCACGATGATGACTCGGCGTCGCTTCTTCCTCTGGAGCGCGATCGGCGCGGTGGCCTGGGTGGTCTCGATCACGGTGCTGGGCTACACGCTCGGCAAGACCTTCCCGACGCTGGGCGAGAACATCGACCTGGCAATCATCGTGATCGTGGTACTCACCGGCATCCCGATCGCCTTCGAGTGGTGGCGCCACAAGCGCACCTCGTCGAAGGAGGCCGACGACAACGACGGCGATGGAGTGCCGGACCGAGACATCCTCGGCCAAGACACCTGAGTCTGGGTGGGCCTGGCGGAGTGTCTGCGGCGTTCTCCTCACTCGTCGGCCGCTCCGCTCAAAGGCCGACTTCGTTCCTCGGCCTTGCAGCCACACACGCCAACCCACCCAACCAGTGACTACAGGCGGAGTGTCTGCGGCGCTCTCCCGTCGAGTCAGGCGTGGACCGCGTCCAACTGGGCCTTGGTGAGCACGGCTCGCACCTCGAGGCCGACATCGGCCAGCGGGTTCTCGTCCCCCGGACTGCGATCGATGGCGCAGACCACGGTGTCGACCACGGCACCTGCCTCGCGCAGCGCCCGCGTGGCGTCCCGTACGGCACCGCCGGTGGTGATCACGTCCTCGATCAGGGTGATCCGGCGTCCGACTACGTCCCGGCCCTCGGCCAGTTTGCAGGTGCCGTACTCCTTGGCCTTCTTGCGCACGAACAGCGCCGGGAGGCCCGTCTTGGCGCTGACCATGGTGGCGATCGGCACCCCGCCGAGTTCGAGCCCGCCCAGCAGTTCGGTCCCCTCCGGCAGCAGATCCAGCATCTGAGCCGCGACGCGGTCGAGCAGCACCGGGTCGGCCTCGAAGAGGTACTTGTCGAAATACTCGTGCGACACCTGTCCCGAGCGGAGCGTGAACTCGCCGGTCAGGCGGCAGGTCGCGTCGATGTCGGCGGCGAGCGTAGGGTCAGCGGGGGTCTGGGCCATACCCGAAGATTACCGAGCACTGTCCCGAGGCCCTGACAACGGCCCGGCTCCGTTCCAGCTGTAACGTCCCCACTTGTTGATATAGCCCTGCCCGTGACGTGAGAGAGCCCCGGCCGTGACGTGACTGTGAGGACGTGTGCACCACGCCCGTGCGGACCGGGTTCAGCGTTTGGAGGAGGAGGTCAGCACCCCGAACGCGATCATCCGATCGTCGGTATGGAACAACTCGGCACAGGTGGTCAGCGTGATCAGCTTCTGACCAGGGCGCTGGGTCGGTTGCACGCCGCCCTTCTCGGGATTCGTGGGGAGCGCGTCCACGACCCAGCCCTGGGTGAACGGGACCACCAGGTCGTCCCCACCGGTGGTGAGCTCGTAGGTGAAGATCCGCTTCGCGGTCTCGACCACCACCTCGTCACCTACCTGGAGCTCCGGCATCCGGCGCAACGGCTCCCCGTGCGTGATCCGGTGTCCGGCTAGCGCGTAGTTGCCGACCTGCCCCGGCCCGGCAGAGTCCTCGAAGTGCCCGAAGCCCGAGGACAGCACGGCATCGCTGGTGCCCCGCAGGACCGGCACGGCGTAGTCGGCCCCGAACCGGGGGATCCGGATGATGGCGTCCGCGGTGCTGCCGGCCTTCTTGAGCGTGGACCCGGTTCCGGTGTCCCAGTTCTTCTCCAGGGTCTTCACGATCTCGGCCTGTTTACGCTTGGAGACCCAGGTAGTGCCCCAGAACTCCCAGGCCACGTAACCGAGCACGCCCACCCCGCTCAGGATCAGCAGCACCCCGACGACGGTGATCAAACGCGAGGCCCGACCACGCCGCCCGGCCCCGCCTGCCGCCCGGGTCCCCTTGCGTCGACCGCCCGAGTGGCCGGGTGGGTTCGGTGGCTCAGTGCGCTCCGTGGTCCCTGACTCCATGCGGCACAGTGTCGCACCCGGTGCCGACCACGAGTTCTCACAGGTGGAACAGGGCGAGGCCCCTAGACTCGAAGCCGTGCCCCAGAACCCACCCCTGGCCAGCCGGATCCGTCACATCCCGCCTACCGTGTTCGCGGAGATGTCTGCCCTTGCGGTCCGCACCGGCGCACTCAATCTCGGGCAGGGCTTCCCCGACTCCGACGGTCCCCCTGCGGTACTGGATCGGGCCGCGGCGGCCCTGCGACACGGTGAGAATCAATACGCCCCCGGGATCGGGCGGTTCGAGCTGCGCCAGGCCATCGCCCAGCACCAGTTCGACCGATACCAGATCGTGCTCGACCCGGATCGCGAGGTAGTGGTCACCACCGGCTGTACCGAGGCGATCGCCGCAGCGGTGCTGAGCCTGGTCGAACCCGGTGACGAGGTGATCGTGCTGGATCCGATGTACGACTCCTACCCCGCCGTGCTCGCGATGGCCGGGGCCGTTCCCAGGCCCGTGACCCTGAGGTTCCCGGACTTCAGGCTGGATCCGGAGGAACTCGCGGCGGCGCTCAGCCCACGCACCAGATTCGTTCTGCTGAACACCCCGCACAACCCCACCGGACGCGTATTGGACCGCACCGAACTCCAAGCCGTCGCCGACCTGGCGATCGCCCACGACCTGGTGGTGATCACCGACGAGGTCTATGAGCACCTCACCTACGACGACGTCCTCCACGTACCGATCAGCACGCTGCCGGGGATGGCCGGGCGCACGCTCACCCTCTCCAGCGTCGGCAAGAGCTGGTCGCTGACCGGCTGGAAGGTGGGCTGGGCAACCGGCCCGGCGCACCTGGTCGATGCCGTAACCGCGGTCAAGCAATGGTTGACCTTCACCTCCGGCGCGCCACTTCAGAGCGCCGTGGCGCTGGCTCTGACCCACGAGCGCGAATGGCCCGCCGTGGCGGCGCGGAGCCTGTCAGCCCGCCGCGACCTTCTGCTGGCGGGACTCCACCAGGCCGGACTGGTCACGAATCGTCCGCAGGGAACCTACTTCGCGGTCACCGACATCTCCGCGCTCGGCTGGTTCGACTCCGAGGCGTTCGTTCGCGCTCTGCCCGAGCGAGCGGGGGTGGTCGCGATCCCGATGCAGGGATTCCATGCCGACCCCGCTACGGGGAGGCACCTGGTGCGGTGGGCCTTCTGTAAGAACACCGAGGTGCTCAGCGAGGCCTGTCGTCGTCTGTCGGATGCTGACCTGCGGGGTCCGATGCATCGGGGTTGACCGCTCCGGGTCGTTCCCCGAAGGGGGCCTGAGCATCGGGCGAGTAGGGGCCGGGCGGGTAGAGGCCGGGCGACCCCGCTCCGGCTGTCTTCGGCGCGGTGAGCACCCAGCCGCGTAGGTCCCCTCGGCGCATCATGGCGAGTACCACCACGGCCGCCACGCCCGGAACCAGCATCAGCGAGTTCACCGCCAGCACGGCCAATACGCAGAACATCAAGGTGGCCAGGGAGGTGCCGATCAGGCCGACCGCCCCCCACCGCTTGCGCAGCATCAGGCCCATGGCGAAGACGATCGCCGCTATCGAGAAGAGCATCAGCAGCACGGACATGACCACGGCCGTGGTCTGCAGCATCCCGATGGTGATCCCCTGCTCGGCCAGCCTGGCGTCTTGCTTGAGTGCCTCGTTCATCAGGGCCTCGGGGTCGGCCAGCACGTACACAGCCGCGGCACCACCCGAGATCAGGGCGAGGGTGGCGAAGACCCAGGTCACGAGGACCGCGATCAGTACCGACCCGGGTCGAGACCGTTCCAACTCGGCGATCGGACCCGGCGTCCGGCCCGCCGGCGCCACCCAGTCACCGGGTTGATTCGCGGCCGATGGCCACGGTGAGGGGACCGGAGACGCCTGGGGCGCACCGAAGTCTTGATACCGGCGTGGTTCCGACTGCTCGTCCGAGGCGGGCGCGGAGTCAGGTCGGGGCGGCAACAGCCCGGTCGGCCCGGCTCCAGGCGCGTTGCCAGAGCGCGTTGCCCGCTCCGGGCGGGCGGGCGGCTGCCGGCCGGCGAACCAGGAACGTGTGGGTTCCATCCAAAGCAGCAGGATCGAGACCGCGACCAGCCCGGTGGTGAACCCTCCCGAGACCAGACCGGTCAACAACAACGGAACACCCAGAATGCTCAGCCCGATCCGGGCTCCCCGGTCCCGGCGCCAGGCGAACCAGGCCAGGACCATCGCGCAGGCGGCACAGATGGCGGCGATCAGGGCCGAGACGCGCATCGCGGTGAGAACCGATTCGACGCCTACCCCGGATAGTCCGGGAGAACCGGAGAGCAGTCGCTCGGCGGCTTCCCGAGTCTTCAGCGTCCCCATATTGGCCAACGCCTCGAATGAGGAGACCACCACCAGCGCGCCGCCGAAGATGATGATCCAGGAGGCGAGCGTGGCTTGCGCTGGTCGGGCGGGGGCCGGTTGGGAGCTGCTCACCCGGCCATCCTCTCAGGGGCCGCAACCACGAGTACCGGTGCCGGTATCAATGGCCGATGTCCGTGACGTCGGTAACGCCGATCCGGGTCGCTATCTGACCGAGATCGGCGTTACCGACGTCATCAGGGCTCTCACACCGTCAGCGTGAGTTCCCCCTCGCCCTCACCCTTGTCGACCACGACCTTGCCGCCGTCGGCGACCTGGCCGCCGATCAGCATCTTGGCCAGCGGATCACCGATCGCGCTCTGGATCAACCGGCGCAGCGGACGAGCCCCGTAAGCCGGGTCGTAGCCGATCTCGGCCAGCCAGGCCCGAGCAGCGTCGGTGACCTCGACCGTGATCCGTCGGGCCGCCAACCGGGTATCCAGCAGGCTCAGCTGTAGATCGACGATGTGGGCCAGCGCATCCTGGTCGAGCGCCTCGAAGGTGACGATCTCATCGAGCCGGTTCAAGAACTCGGGCCGGAACGACTGGCGGACCACTCCCATCACCGCCTCCCGCTGAGCGGTACGGTCCATGCCCGGGTCGACCAGGAACTGCGACCCCAGGTTGGAGGTCAGGATCAGGATCGTGTTCCGGAAGTCGACCGTACGACCCTGGCCGTCGGTCAACCTGCCGTCGTCCAGTACCTGCAACAGGATGTCGAAGACCTCGGGGTGCGCCTTCTCCACCTCGTCGAGCAGTACCACTCCGTACGGGCGTCGCCGTACCGCCTCGGTCAGCTGACCGCCCTCGTCGTACCCGACGTAGCCGGGAGGCGCACCGACCAGCCGCGAGACCGAGTGCTTCTCGGAGTACTCGCTCATGTCGATCCGGACCATCGCCCGCTCGTCGTCGAAGAGGAACTCGGCCAGCGACTTCGCCAACTCGGTCTTACCGGTACCGGTCGGACCCAGGAAGAGGAACGACCCGGTCGGCCGATTCGGATCCGCGATCCCGGCCCGGGACCGACGTACCGCATCCGAGACCGCCCGCACCGCTTCGGCCTGACCGATCAGCCGCTTGCCGATCTCGTCCTCCATGTGCAGCAGCTTCTCGGTCTCGCCCTGCAGCATCCGGCCGGTCGGGATCCCGGTCCAGGCCTCGACCACCTCGGCGATCTGCTCGGCACCCACCTGGTCGCCGACCAGCGGGTCCAGTTCGGTCTCCTCGACCTCGGCCGCCTGCGCGATCCGCTGCTCCAGCTGCGGGATCTTCCCGTACTGGATCTCCGAGGCTGCGGCCAGGTCGCCATCGCGCACCAAGCGCTCGACCTCGACCCGAAGCTGGTCCAACTGCTTACGCAGTTCGCCCTCACCCTCGCGGGACGCCTTCTCGTTCTCCCAGCGCACCTCGAGCGCCCGCAGTTCCTCCTCGGAGTCGGCCAGCTCGGACTTCAGCAGCGCCAGTCGCTCACGGCTGGCGTCGTCGTTCTCCCGCTCCAGGGCGAACTGCTCCATCTTGAGCCGGTCCACGCTGCGGCGCAGAGTGTCGATCTCCTCCGGTGAGGACTCGATCTCCATCCGCAGCCGACTGGCGGCCTCGTCGACCAGGTCGATCGCCTTGTCGGGGAGTTGCCGACCGGTGATGTAGCGGTCGCTGAGGGTGGCCGCGGCAACCAGCGCAGAGTCGGTGATCCGGACCCCGTGGTGCGCCTCGTACTTCTCCTGGATGCCGCGCAGGATCTGGATCGTGTCCTCGACACTGGGCTCACCGACGAACACCTGCTGGAAGCGTCGTTCCAGGGCCGGGTCCTTCTCGATGTTCTCGCGGTACTCGTCCAGCGTGGTGGCACCGATCATGTGCAGCTCACCACGGGCCAGCATCGGCTTGAGCATGTTGCCCGCGTCCATCGAGCCGTCCCCGGTACCACCGGCGCCGACCACGGTATGCAACTCGTCGATGAACGTGATCACCTGACCGGAGGCGTCCTTGATCTCCTCCAGGACGGCCTTCAGCCGCTCCTCGAACTCACCGCGGTACTTGGCCCCGGCCACCATCGCGGCCAGATCCAGACTGAGCACCCGGCGACCCTTCAGCGAGTCGGGCACGTCGCCGGCCACCACCCGCTGGGCCAGGCCCTCGACCACGGCGGTCTTACCGACGCCGGGCTCACCGATCAGCACCGGGTTGTTCTTGGTACGCCGACTCAGCACCTGGATCACCCGCCGGATCTCGGCATCCCGGCCGATCACCGGGTCCAGCCGACCGTCCTCGGCGGCCTGGGTCAGATCCACCGAGAACTTCTCCAGCGACTCCCAGCTCGACTCGGCGTTCTCACTGGTCACCCGCCGGTTTCCGCGCATCGAAGCGAGTGCCTCGCGCAGCGTGTCGGCGCTCAGTCCGAACTGCTTGAGCACGTCCTGGGCGCTGGACTCGACCGCGGCCATCGCGATCACCAGCACCTCGGTCGAGACGTAGTCGTCCTTGAGCGACCCGGCCTCCTCCAGCGCCCGGCTCAGGACCCGGGTCAGGGATCCGGCGGCACTGGGTTGCTGAACGGTGGAACCACTCGCCTTCGGCAGGTTGCGGACCGTCTGGGTGGCCGCAGCGGCGACCTGGTGGGGGTCCACCCCGGCCTTGGTGACGAGGGTGCGGGCACTGCCATCGGCCTGGTCGAGCGCAGCGGCCAATAGGTGGACCGGCTCCAGCTGGGTGTTGCCGGCGGTAGTGGCGGCGATCTGAGCAGCCTCGATGACCTCGCGGCTGCGGGTGGTGAACTTGTCGGCTCCGAACTGACTCAAGATGTCCTCCTGGGACGTGCTGCACTTCTGCCGGCCCCCGGCTTCAACGAGAGCCTGTCTGAGACCACCTCGGCCTCACACTCTCTTCAACGTCAAGAAAGTTGAGTCTGTTCCACTCAACTTGATTTCTTTTCGCCAGCTTCTTCCATTGTTCAGCACCCTACGTTCCCGAGAGAGACGACGCAGGCTCACGCCTCGACGATGACGTTGGTCGCCTTCACGATCGCCAGCGCGGGCTTGCCCACCTCCAGGCCCAGGTCGTCTGCCGCCTCCCGGCTCATCAGCGAGACGATCCGAAAATCACCGCACGCCAACTCGACCTTCGCCATCACCCCGTCCCGCTCGACCGAGACCACGATGCCGGCCATCCGGTTGCGCGCGCTGGAGGTGGCGGTCCGCCCGGCCAGACGTGCGGTCAGTTCAGCAAGACGATCGGCTCGGAGCACCCGCTGATTGTTGACTCGTTCGAACTCGACCCGCCCCTCGGCCTCCCAGCGACGCAGAGTGTCGACGCTGACCCCGACAGCCTGCGCGATCTCACCGATACGTAGGTACTCCGCCATGTCGTCATCGTAGTGCCGAGAGGTCGACGGGACCCTGACCCGGCAACCGGCACGATCCAAGCGATGCCTCCGAAAGCCCTGACGCCCGCCACGAAGTCATCGTGGCGGGCGTCCCGGCGTGCTCAAGGGATCGGGCGAGTCAGGCTGTGGCGCCTTCGCGCTCCTCGATCATGGTCAACGCGATGTCCACCAGCATGTCCTCCTGGCCACCGACCAGGCGACGACGACCGGCCTCCATCAACAGGGTGCGCACATCGATCCCGTACCGCTGCGACGCCGCCTCGGCATGCCGCAGGAACGACGAGTACACCCCCGCATAGCCCAGGGTCAGGGTCTCCCGGTCCACCCGCACAGGGCGGTCCTGCAGCGGACGCACGATGTCGTCGGCAGCATCCTGCAGCGCGAAGACGTCACAGCGGTGGCCGAAGCCCTCAATGTCGGCGACCGCGATGAACGCCTCGATCGGGCAGTTGCCCGCACCGGCGCCGTGACCGGCCAGCGAGGCGTCCACCCGGTAGATGCCCTCCTGGACCGCGATCACCGAATTGGCCACCGAGAGCGAGAGGTTCTCGTGGGCGTGGATGCCGATCTCGGTGCCCGGGTCCAGCACGTCACGGTAGGCGCGGGCCCGCTCGCGGACGCCCTCCATCGTCAACCGGCCACCGGAGTCGGTGATGTAGACGCAGTGCGCGCCGTAGGACTCCATCAGCTTGGCCTGCTCGGCGAGCAGCTTGGGCTCGGCCATGTGGCTCATCATCAGGAAGCCCGAGACGTCCATGCCGATCTCGCGGGCGGTCTCGATGTGCTGCTTGGAGACATCTGCCTCAGTGCAGTGGGTGGCGATCCGGACCGAGCGGACGCCCAGGTCCCAGGCGTGCTTGAGCTCCTCGATGGT
>CAYNFY010000015.1:0-57528 GCA_964396585.1 uncultured Nocardioides sp. | reverse complement strand
GATCGGCGCCCGGCCCGGCAAGGGCAAGTCGCTGGTGGCCGCGCTGCTTGCCGTGCATCCGTATGAGACCCCCGCCTATCACCTCACCGAACTGGTCGACCCCGGCCTGACCGCGACCGGTACCGGTCGGATCGGCTCGATCGAGCCGACCACCCTGCGCGGTTTTGCCGAACGGGTCGCCCGCTCGCTGCCGGCGACCGCCCAGGGTGTGCGAGTGGCCGGTGATCCGGATCGCCCGGTGCGGCGGGTCGCCGTGTGCGGCGGGGCCGGCGACTTTCTACTCGATCGGTTGGCTGGCAGCGACGTCGACGTCTACCTGACCAGCGACCTGCGGCATCATCCGGCGGCCGAGTTCTGTGAGCAGCAGGGCCCGGCGCTGGTGGACGTCCCGCACTGGGCCGCGGAGTGGACCTGGCTGCCGCGGGTGGCGGCGCGGGTCACCGAGCAGTGGGGCGGTACCGTTGGCGTTCGAGTCAGTGAGTTCCGCAGCGACCCGTGGACTTTCCACGTGGCCTCGGAGCCGTTCGAAGGAGACCTCCGCTGAAAGCCGACCCGTTCGCCCAGCAGCAGCTGCTGAAGTTGCAGGCCGTCGACTCGACCCTGCACACCCTCGCCCATCAGCGCGCCAACCTGCCCGAGCAGGTCGAGTTGCTGGCGCTGGCGGCCGAACGCAAGCCGTTGGAGGACAGGCTCCGGGACGCCCGGATCGTGGTTGACGACCTGCAAGCCGAGGTCGACAAGGCCGAGGCCGACGTCGAACAGGTGCGTACCCGTCGCGCGCGGGACACCGAACGGATGGAGTCCGGCGCGATCAGCAGCCCCAAGGACCTGTCTCGGATGCAGGTGGAGCTCGCCTCCCTGGAGCGCCGGATCGAGCGACTCGAGGAAGAAGAGCTCGAGGTCATGGAGCGGCTGGAGACGGCACAGTCGGAGGTCGAGGCGGCAACCGCCGCGCTGGCCGACATCAACAGCCGTGGCCGGGCCCTGATGGCTGTTCGGGACGAGCGGGCCGCGGGGATCGACGCGCGGATCGCGGAGGTCGAGCCCACCCGGCTCGCCGAGGCCGTGGGCGTTCCCTCCGACCTGCTCGCTCTCTACGACCGGCTCCGCGAGCAGAAGGGCGGCGTCGGCGCCGCCGAGTTGCGGGCCCGTCAGTGCGGCGGCTGCATGCTGACCCTGGACACCGCCGAGCTCGCGACCATCAAGTCGCGCCCGGTCGATGAGGTCATCCGGTGCGAGGAATGCTCACGGATCCTGGTGCGTACCCCCGAATCCGGCCTCTGACGTCTTCGTCTGATGTCCGTGGCGGAGGTTCCGCCACAGACGGTGACACGGCGGTTTTTGTTACCGGTCAGACAACAAAAACCGCCGTGTCAGCGTTGATGAGGGGAACGAAGTGACGTCTCACCGTCACAGGGCGCTGACGACCACGTCCAACAGGGTTCCCTTGGCGCTCGGCTGGCCGATCTCCACATCCCAGCCGAGGCCGCGCAGCAGCTCGGCGAAGGCCAGAGGAGTCCGGGGGGAGCGGCCGTCCTCCAGGATGGCCCGGACGATCCGACCCTTGGTGGCCTTGTTGAAGTGGCTGACCACCTTGCGGGTGCCGTTCACCTCGTGCAGCACCCGGACCGTGGCGACCCGGGGGGCGAGATCGGATCCCGGCTTCCAGAAGTTGGCGTACATGCCCGAGCGCAGGTCGACCAGCAGCCCGCTGCCGAGCTGTTCCTCGACCGCTTCGCCGAGTACCTCGCGCCATACCCCCGCCACCGGACCCAGACCGGGCAGGCTCACGTCCCCGGAGAGCCGGTAGCCCGGGATCCGGTCACCGGGGCGGAGCAGGCCGAACAACGAGGAAGTCACCGCGACCCGGCTGTTGGCCCGTCGCTTCGCTGCGGTGCTGAGCGTGCCGAAGTCGATCGCGTCGTAGACGACTCCGGAGTACACCTTGTCCGCCCGGGCCGTAGGGCTGGTTCGGATCCGAGCATTGAGGTCGACCAGAGCCGCCTGGGTGCCGCCCAGCCCGAGGATCTCGGCCGCATCAGGACGCTCGCTCAGCGCGATCAAGGCGCAGGCAACCCGGTCGCGCGCCTCGCTCAGACCAGCGAAACTGAGGTCGCCGAGATCCAGAGGCTTGCCGCGGGTAGGAGTTGTTTTGCCCTCACTGGGCGGCAATAGGATCAGCACGGCGCACACCCTAGTTAAGGTGGCGGCATGTCGAGCAATCGAGTGGTCAGTGTTCGGGGGCAGGACCGGGACTCCGTCGCGGCACGTGCGTTGCGCGAGGGGATCGCGGCCCTCCAGACCGAGTTGGGCGTGACGCCAGAGTTCGCCGAGGATGTGATGTCGGCGGCCCGAAAGGCGGCTGAGAACCCAAGGCTGCCCGAACTAGACCGTACCGATCTGGAACTGTTCACCATCGACCCCGCATCGTCGATGGATCTGGATCAGGCGATGTACCTGCAGCGCGACGGCGACGGCTACGTGGTGCACTACGCGATTGCGGACCTGGCGGCCTTCATCACTCCCGGCGATCCGATCGACCTGGAGGCCCGCCGCCGTGGTGAGACGCTCTACGGCGCGGACTCCAAGGTGCCGCTGCACCCTCCGGTCATCTCCGAGGACGCGGGCTCGTTGTTGCCCGGGCAGATCCGACCCGCACTGCTGTGGACGATCCGCCTGGACGAAGTGGGCGAAGGCACCGACGTGCACGTCGAGCGGGCCCTGGTCCGCTCGCGCCGCCGCCTGGACTATGTGACCGCCCAGCAGGCGCTGGACGACGGCACCGCCGACGAACAGCTGCGGCTGCTGTCGCAGATCGGCCGCCTGCGCCAGGAGCGGGAGGTGGCTCGCGGGGGGATCTCTCTGCCCCTGCCCGAGCAGCAGATCGACATCACCTCGGCAGACTGGCGTCTCGAGTTCCGCAGCCAACTGCCGGTCGAGGAATGCAACGCTCAGATCTCGCTGCTCACCGGAATGGCCGCCGCCTCCCTGATGGTTTATGCCCGGGTCGGGATCCTGCGCACCCTGCCGCCGGCCGATCCTCGCGATGTCAAGCGGCTGCACCGCACCGCCCGCGCGCTGGGCATCGCCTGGCCTGCCGAGATGGCCTACCCGGAATTCGTCCGGAGCCTGGACCCCACCCACACCAAGCACGCTGCCATGGTGGTCGCCTGCACCACCCTGCTGCGCGGCAGCGGTTACGCGGCCTTCAACGGCGAACTGCCCGAGGAGCCCGAGCATGCGGCGATCGCTGCCGAATACGCCCATGTCACGGCGCCGCTGCGTCGGCTGGTGGACCGCTACGCGGGCGAGATCTGCGTTGCCTTGTGCGCCGACGCCCCGGTCCCCGATTGGGTGGTAGAGCGGTTGGTGGACCTACCCGACCACATGCGTGACTCGAGTCGGTTGGCCGGGCGTTACGAGAACGGCATCGTCAATCTGGTCGAGGCCGAGATGCTGCGCGACCGGATCGGCGAGGAGTTCACCGCCGTGGTGGTCGATGCCGGTGACCGGGATCCGATGAAGGGTGAGATCACCATCGCCGAGCCCGCCATCGAGGCGACCGTCACGTCCCAGGAGCCGCTCCCGGTGGGGGAGCAGGTCCAGGTTCGGCTGATCGAGGCGGACCCGGCGAAGCGGCGGGTCTCGTTCGAGCTCAGTCCCGGATTGCGCTGAGGGTCTGCTCAACGCGATAGACCGCCGCGTGGTGGTCGTAGTCGTCGCTCATCACCGCGGCCAGACGCAGGTACCCGAGTGCCTCGGCCGGACGGGACTGCCGTTCCAGAACCCGGCCCAGCGCGTGCAGGGCCCAATCGTCGCTGGGGTTGTCGGCGACCAGGGTGCGTAGGTCCGCCTCGGCCTTGGCCAGTTGAACCCGGATCATGTAGGCCCAGGCCCGCAGGCTGAGCAGCCCGGTGTTCTCCGGGTCATCGCTCAGCGCCGGCTCAAGGACCTCCAGCGCCTCTCGGGCTGCCCGTCGCCCGAGGAGGTCGTAGGCGACCCGGTAGGCCTGGGTGGGGTCCGCCGTCTGACCAGGAAACACGAGGGCGGGTGGAGTCAGTGCCACGACACCCTCCAGGTCCAGGGCGCGCATCTGCTGCTCGATGGGCTGGTCCATGACGTCCTCCTAGATCCGCTGTTGAGGTCTTCAAGGAGGGTCAACGATGCGGTCGGCGGGTTCATTCCCTAGGCTAGGAGCGCGAATGGGCCGGCCGGGCGATCGCGTTGCCCGAGAGATCGGGCACCGAGGAAGGTCCGGGCTCCACAGAGCAGGGTGGTGGGTAACGCCCACCCGGGGCAACCCGCGGGACAGTGCCACAGAGAACAGACCGCCGGTCCACACTTCGGTGTGGGTCGGCAAGGGTGAAACGGTGGTGTAAGAGACCACCAGCCTTCCGGGTGACCGGAGGGGCTCGGTAAACCCCACCTGGAGCAAGGTCGAGATGCCGCGTACTTCGGTGCGCGGTGCGCGTGCGATTGAGGGCTGCTCGCCCGAGTACGCGGGTGGACTGCTTGAGGCGACCGGCAACGGTCGTCCTAGATGGATGGTCGCTCATGCTGCCGTTCGCGGCAGCGGGACAGAACCCGGCCTATAGGTCGGCCCATTCGCATCAACGCTCTGACCTGCGGTGGAGCGGGGCGCTGTGCAGCAAGATAGGCATGCGATGGCCCCATGATCGAGGACCACGTGCCTCTGGGAATGACGTCGCCCAGGCACGGGTACCCACCTGACAGCCGGGCACGTGTAAGGATCGCGCCATGAGCCAGTGGGCACACGCAGAGATCAAGGTCGATGACAACGAGTCCGACGTGGAGGTGGGGTTCTACAACTTCGGGGAGGACGGGTTCGTCCCCGGCGAGACCTGGGACGATCTGCTCTCCAATCTCGGTCGCGACGGTTGGGAACTGGTCCAGGTGCTGCAGAGCCTCGACTCGAAGACCTACTGGTTCAAACGTCCCGTGTGATCTCGCTCAGGGATTGGTCAGCACCTCGGCACCGTCCTCAGTGACCAGCAGAGTGTGCTCGAACTGGGCCGAGCGGCGCCGGTCCTTGGTCACCACGGTCCAACCGTCCTCCCACATGTCGTGCTCGGGGGTGCCCAGGTTCAGCATCGGTTCGATGGTGAACGTCATTCCAGGCAGGATCTCGTCGGCGTAGTAGTCGTTGTCGTAGTGCGCGATCACCAGCCCGGAGTGGAACGAGGTCCCGATGCCGTGCCCGGTGAAGTCGCGGACCACGCCATACCCGAACCGCTTGGCGTAGGCCTCGATCACGCGACCGATCACATTGGTACGGCGCCCGGGCTTGACCGCCTTGATCGCCCGTTCCAATGCCTGTCGGGTGCGCTCGACGAGCAGTCGGGACTCCTCATCGACGTCCCCGGCCAGGAATGTCGCATTGGTATCACCGTGCACACCGCCGATGAATGCGGTGATGTCGATATTCACGATGTCGCCGTCTTCGATCACCCGGGCGTCGGGGATCCCGTGGCAGATCACCTCGTTCACGCTGCTGCACAGTGATTTGGGGAAGCCCCGGTAGCCGAGGGTCGAGGGGTAGGCATCGTGGTCGCATAGGAATTCGTGGCCGATCCGGTCCAACTCGTCCGAGGTGACCCCGGGCTGCACGTGGGCTCCGACGAGTTCCCGAGCCTGGGCGGCGATGCGTCCGGCGACCCGCATCAGCTCGATGGTCTCGGCGTCCTTGATCTCCGAGCCGGTGAACCTTTCCGGTGCGGGCCGGTCCACGTACTCGGGGCGGGGGATGTGTGCGGGAACCGGACGGCGCGCGGAGATGGCGGCGGGGGCTACGAGAGTCACGAGATCGAGTGTAGTTTCGCTGCCATGGACGATCGGAACCCGCAGTCGTGGAGTGAGAACGGCCAAGAGCCGGAGTACTGGTACTGCCTCAAGCATCATCGGGTGGAACCACGGGAGGGATGCCGGAACGCCGACCGGCTGGGCCCCTACGCCACTCAGCAGGAGGCGGCTGCCGCCCTGCAGAAGGTCAAGGAGCGCAACGAGGACTGGGACAACGACCCGGCCTGGAACGACACCGACGATGAAGACAACGACAGCCCGGAGTACCCGTCCGGCTCCTGAGCCGGTCGGTCACCTGGGTGAGATCCGCAGGACCCGGTCGGCTCGGCCGTTGTCGGTGGTGACGAGTAGGTCACCGTTGCGGGCCTGGTGCACGCTGCGGAGTCGTCCATACCGGTGCCGGAGCGCACGAGGTGCCCGAGCCCGGACGAATCGACCCTGGGCGAAAGTGAAGAAGATCAGTCGTTCGGCCTTGAGCGCGGCGACGGCAAGAGTCCCGTTCAATGCGCCCCAGGCCCGGCCACGCACCCAGGTGACACCCGAGGTGGCCAGGGTGGGACGGCCGGAGGACCAGGCGGCCTCGATCTGTCGCCCGGGTAGGGCCTGATCGGTCATCGGCACCGACTCGTCGTAGCCGGGGCCGGGTTCCCAACCGAAGTCGCCGCCTCGCACCCCGTGATTGATCTCATCGTCGCGGTCACTGCCGTGCTCAACGCTCCAGACCTCACCACCGGGGGAGACCTGGGCCAGTCCCTGGACGTTGCGATGGCCGTAGGACCAGACGTATCGCCGATCTCCGGCTGCGTCGGCCCACGGATTATCCGGATGGGGCTCGCCGTCGGCACTCAGCCGCAGGACCTTGCCGGCCAACACGTCGAGATTGCGCGGGTAGCCGGCATGTGCGGCGTCGCCGGTACCCACCCAGAGGTCGCCGTTACCGGGATCCACCAGTAGACGACAACCACCGTGCCGCCCGTAGTCGGTGGGGATGCCACCGAGCACCAAACCCTCGGCGATGGCACGTCGCCCGTTGCGTGTGAGCCGCCAGCGGCGCACCTGGATCTCCTTGCCGGAGCGGGTGCGCCAGCCCGAACAGGTGTAGAAGGTGCGTCGGACATGGAACCGAGGTGCCGCGACCACTGACATCAGACCGGTCTCGAAGCTGGCCCAGACCTTGCGCCTCGGGAATCTCACCGACGTCCTGTTGCCGCGGGACACCAGGCTGAGCCGTCTGCTGTCACGTTCGGTGACCAGGAACTTTCTGCGACCGATCTGGGCCACGTCCCAGGGGTTCTGCAGGCCGTCGGTCAGCACACTCACTCGAAGCGTCGGAACGGGACGGGAGGCGACCGTCCGGGGCTTCTCGGGGTCTGCCGCGGCAGGTGGTGCCAAACCCGGAGTCGAGGTGAGTAGAGCGATCACGGCGACGGCGCAGAGCCCGGTGCGAGTGCGGATCATCTGCTCACGTTAGAGGTTCGCCACCGCTCGACGCGAGCCCGATCGACGGGCCAGGGCCGAACGGCGGCGACACTCAGAAGGTGTGCTCGGGGCCTGGGAAGGTGCCGTCGCGGACTTCGGCTGCGTAGGAGCGCGCGCCCTCAAGCAGCACCTGATGCACGTCGGCGTACTGCTTCACGAACCTGGCCATCCGTCCGGTCCGAAGCCCGAAGGCGTCCTGCCAGACCAACACCTGACCGTCGCATCCGTTGCCCGCACCGATCCCGATCGTCACGATGTCGAGTTCGGTGGAGATCTCGGCGGCCACGTCCCCGGGCACCATCTCCATCACGACGGCGAAGGCTCCGGCGGTCTGGACCGCGCGTGCGTCGGCCCGGATCCGATCCGCGGCCTCACCACGGCCCTGCACCCGGTATCCGCCCAGAGTGTGTTCGGACTGAGGGGTGAATCCGATATGTGCCACGACCGGGATGCCGCCCTGGGTGAGCTTCTCGATCACCGGCGCCATCTCGGCGCCACCCTCCAATTTCACGCAGTGTGCCCCGGCCTCCTTCATGAAACGGACGGCGGTCAGGTATCCCTGCTCGGGGGAGGCCTGATAGGAGCCGAACGGCAGATCCGCCACCACCATGGCCCGCTGGGCCGAGCGGGCCACGGCACGGGTCAACGGGATCAACTCATCGACCGTGATCGGAAGCGAGTTCTCGTTGCCGAGCACGTTGTTGGAGGCCGAATCGCCGACCAGCAGCATGTCGATCCCGGCCTCGTCGAAGGTCGCGGCGGTGTACATGTCATAGGCGGTCAGCATGGTGACCTTCTCGCCACGCTGCTTCATCTCGCGCAAGTGATGGGTACGGACCCGCTTCACCGGCGCCGTCTGCTTCACCGGCGCCGTCTGCTTCGCCGGTCCGCTTCCGTAGGGCGCAGTCTCTTCAGCCATGACTGGGTATCTCCTGACATCATCTCGAGGCTCCCTGATGGAGTCCCCGGACTCACTGTTCAGGCTAATGCCGCTCAGGTCGCTCGTCGCTGTGGCGCTGGTCACCCCGCCCCATCCGCCGCTGACACGGCACTCCTAGTTACCGGCGGGGCACGCAAAGGTGACGTGTCAGCGTTGGGAGGGCTCCTAGACTGCGGGCATGTCGGGCGGCGAACTGAGGGTGACCTGGCTGGGGCATGCCTCCGTGAGCATCGACCTGCCGGGCACCCGGATCCTGACGGACCCACTGCTGCGTCGACACAACGGGCCACTTCGGCGCCGACATCCGGTACCCCGCTCCGAGCAGTGGCGAGGCGCCGAGGGAGTGTTGATCAGTCACCTGCATCACGATCATGCCGAGCTCTCGTCGCTGCGGATGTTGGGCCGGATCCCGATCTGGTCGGCACCGGCCAACGCTGCCTGGCTCCGGCATCGGGGCCTGGCCGGGCAACCGTTCGATCCCACCGGCGGCTGGGTGCGGATCGCCGATGGCGGGTACGGACCGATCGAGGCCCGTCAGGTCAGGGCCGACCATCACGACCGACCGATGCCGCACCGCCCCAACGAGGCGAACGGTCACCTGGTGCGCGGATCCGGGTGGCGCCTGTACGTGGTGGGCGACTCCGAACTGACCGACGACATGTCGCGGATGAGCGAATGGGCAGGCGGCCAGATCGATGTGCTGGTGGTACCGATCGCCGGCTGGGGGCCGAAGCTGTCCGAGGGCCATCTGAACCCTGAGCGAGCCGCACTGGCGTGTGCCCGGGTGGGCGCGCGCTGGGTGCTTCCCTACCACTCCGGCACCCTGCACCCACCCCTGGTCGGAAGGTTCGGGGACTGGCTGGATCGTCCGTTGCACGAGTTCGGCACGGCTCTGGCCACGATGGCACCGGGCACCCGACTGGCTCCGATCGCCGGGCGACCCGGGGTCGGCTGGCAGGTTCCCCGCGAGGCATCGAACCGGTGAGGGCGCATTAGGCTCGGGGCGTGGACATCGCTTCGGACTTCTACTCCGCCTACGCCCACGGGTTCGCCCGGATCGCTGCCGTGACCCTGCCGGTGGCGATCGCCGACCCGGACACCAACGCCACCCGGATCGTGGCGGCCGCACACCGGGCGCACGAGGCGGGGGTGGCGGTGGCGGTGTTCCCGGAGCTGTGTGTGACCGGCTACGCCATCGACGACCTGCTGTTGCAGGACGCCCTGCTGGAGGCGGTGGCGGCGGCGCTGGTCCGGATTCAGGCCGAGACCGAGGAGCTCGTTCCGGTGCTTGTGGTCGGAGCGCCGATCCGGGTCGGGGCACGGTTGATCAATGCGGCCGTGGTGATCAAGGACGGCGAGATCCTCGGGGTGGCACCGAAGTCCTACCTGCCGAACTACCGGGAGTTCTACGAGAAGCGTCACTTCGCGGCCGGCGCCGAGTTGGCCGGCGAGTATGTGACGCTTCCGGATTCATCGGGCGACGCGGTGGACGTGCCCTGTGGTCCCGATCTGCTGTTCCGGGCGGCCGACCTGCCCGATCTGGTGCTGCACGTCGAGATCTGCGAGGACATGTGGGTCCCCGTCCCTCCCTCGGCCCAGGCGGCTCTGGCCGGTGCCAGCGTGTTGGCGAACCTTTCCGGAAGCCCGATCACGATCGGCCGGGCCGAGGAGCGGCGGCTGCTGGTCTCCTCCGCCAGCGCCCGCTGCCTGGCTGCCTATGTCTACGCCGCTGCCGGGCAGGGGGAGTCGTCCACCGACCTGAGTTGGGACGGGCAGACGATGCTCTATGAACTCGGCGACCTCCTGGCCGAGGGGGAGCGCTTCACCGACCCGAGCACTGACGCCGCCACCCTGACCGTGGCCGACGTGGACCTGGGGCGGATCCGCCAGGAGCGGATGCGTCAGGGTTCCTTCGACGACAATCGCCGGGCGATGGGCATCGAGGGCGGCGCACACGGTGCCTACCGGATCCTGGAGTTCGAGCTGTCCGCCCCTACCGGAGACATCGGCCTGGCGCGCAAGGTGGACCGGTTTCCGTTCGTTCCCGATGATCCGGCCCGGTTGGCGCAGGACTGCTACGAGGCCTACAACATTCAGGTTTCGGGTCTGGAGCAGCGGTTGCGTGCGATCGGTGCCCCCAAGGCGGTGATCGGGGTCAGTGGCGGGCTCGATTCCACCCATGCACTGATCGTGGCGTGCAAGGCGATGGACCGGCTGGGCCGTCCCCGCTCGGATGTGCTCGCCTTCACCATGCCCGGGTTCGCCACGGGTGAGACCTCGAAGGGTTTCGCGACCCGGCTCTCTACCCTGCTCGGGGTGACCTTCGCGGAGATCGATATCACCGGCACCGCCCGAGCGATGTTGGCGGATATGGACCATCCGTTCGCGGGCGGAGAGCCCGTCTACGACGTCACCTTCGAGAACGTCCAGGCCGGGTTGCGATACGACTATCTGTTCCGGCTGGCCAACCAGCGGGGCGGGATCGTGGTGGGTACCGGTGACCTGTCCGAGCTGGCGCTGGGCTGGTGCACCTACGGGGTCGGCGATCAGATGTCGCATTACGGCGTCAACGCCGGGGTGCCCAAGACTCTGATCCAGCACCTGATCCGCTGGGTGGCCGACTCCGGCGAGCTGGAGGTCGACCCCGATGCCGAGGTGAACGCCCTGCTGCGCGAGATCCTCGGCGCCGAGATCACACCCGAGCTGATCCCGACGATCGAGGGCGTCAAGCCGCAGGCGACCCAGGACACCGTCGGCCCTTACAACCTGCAGGACTTCACCCTGTTCCATCTGCTCCGGCGTGGCGTCCGACCGGCCACCATCGCCTTTCTCGCCCTGCATGCCTGGCGGGACGCCGAAGTCGGAGAGTGGCCGGCGGGGTTCCCGGTCGACTCGCGGGTCGGCTACGACCTGGCTGAGGTCCGCGGCTGGCTGGAGGTCTTCCTCCGGCGCTTCTTCGCCAACCAGTTCAAGCGCTCGGCGCTGCCCAACGGTCCCAAGGTGAGTGCCGGCGGCACGATGAGCCCCCGCGGCGACTGGCGGATGCCCTCCGATGCCAGTGTCGAGGCATGGCTGGCGGACCTGGAGCGGGTGCCGCGGGGCTGACCTGTCCCGCTTTGTCACGTCGCCGTTGGTGGGGACTCTCTGTCACGTCGTGGGCGGTGGCTATGGCCCTGCGGGCGACGTGACAGAGCCCTAGCGGCGACGTTATAAAAAGCCCACCGGAGGCCCGCGCCCGGACAGTTCACCCCGCCGAAACACCTATGGGTGAGAATGCAGGCATGGGCAAGCAGGAAGAGTTCGTACTCCGGGCACTTGAAGAGCGTGACGTGCGATTCGTGCGGCTCTGGTTCACCGACGTCCAGGGGGCGCTGAAGTCGGTGGCGATCGCCCCGGCCGAGCTGGAGGGCGCCTTCGATGAGGGGATCGGGTTCGACGGCTCCGCCATTGAGGGCTTCGCCCGGGTGCAGGAGGCGGACATGCTGGCTCTGCCGGATCCGTCCACATTCCAGATCCTGCCCTGGCGCGGCGAAGGGCCCTCCACCGCGCGGATGTTCTGCGACATCCAGATGCCGGACGGCAGCCCGTCCTTCGCCGACCCGCGCCACGTCCTCAAGCGCACCTTGTCTGGGGCGGCCGAGAAGGGATTCACCTTCTACACCCACCCCGAGATCGAGTTCTACCTGTTCAAGGACACCCCGGCCCGTGGCGTCGAGCCGGTGCCGGTGGACCGCTCGGGCTACTTCGATCACACCGCCCAGTCGCATGGCTCCGACTTCCGTCGTGAGGCGATCACCATGCTCGAGGCGATGGGCATCTCGGTCGAGTTCAGCCACCACGAGGGTGGCCCCGGCCAGCAGGAGATCGATCTGCGCTACGCGGACGCGCTGAGCACCGCCGACAACATCATGACCTTCCGCACCGTGATCCGGGAGGTGGCGCTGGGCCAGGGCATCTGGGCCTCCTTCATGCCCAAGCCGTTCACCGAGCATCCCGGATCCGGCATGCACACCCACCTCTCGCTCTTCGAGGGGGACCAGAACGCCTTCTACGAGGCCGGCGGCGAGTACAGCCTGAGCCGTACGGGCCAGCAGTTCATGGCCGGCATCCTGCAGCACGCCGGTGAGATCAGCTGCGTGACCAACCAGTGGGTCAACTCCTACAAGCGGCTGATCGGCGGCGGCGAGGCGCCTTCCTACATCTGCTGGGGGCACAACAACCGCAGCGCGATGATCCGCGTCCCGATGTACAAGCCGAACAAGGGTCAGTCCACCCGCGTCGAACTGCGTACCCTGGACGCCGCCTGTAACCCCTACCTTGCCTTCGCGGTGATTCTGGCGGCCGGACTCAAGGGCATCGAGGGCGGCTACGAACTGCCCCGGGAGGCCGAGGACGACGTCTGGTCGCTCAGCGACCGGGAGCGCAAGGCCCTGGGGCTGGAACCGCTTCCCAAGACCCTGGCGGAGGCGATCAGCCACGCTGAGAACTCCGAGCTGCTCGCCGAGACTCTGGGGGAACAGGTCTTCGACTTCTTCCTGCGCAACAAACGCACGGAGTGGGAGGCGTACCGGGGCCAGGTATCGCCCTATGAACGCGATCAGATGCTGCCGGTGATCTGAAGGCTACTGATTCAAGAAAATGATCACCACGAGTGCCCTCGTCAAGGCTGGAATCCAGGATGTCGAGGCGGCTCGTGCCCGGCTCGCCGAGATCGTCGAGTACGGGGGGACCGATGCACCCGGCGACGACGTCAAGGAACTGCTGGCGCCGATCGGTCGCACCGCCGATCCCGATCACACCCTGCTCGGCCTGAGCCGGATGCTGGAGTCCCTGCACGAGCACGGTGGCGCGGAGGCGGCGGCGGAGCTCCTCGTGCAGTTGCGGACCGACGAGGGCACCGCCATGCGGGTGCTCTGCGTGCTCGGCGCCAGCGAGGCCCTGACCGATCACCTGGTGCGACACCCCGACCAGTGGCGGGAACTACGCGATCCGGAGCTGGGCAGCACCCGACCGGCCTGCTGGGCGATCCGGGCCGGAATGTTGCGGGCGGTGGGCGCCGATCCGGATTCCCCAGCCCCCGTCTCGACGCTTCCCGACGCTGAGGCTCTGGACGCGTTGCGGGTGGAGTACCGACGGCGGCTGACGTTGCTCGCGGCCCGGGATCTGACGCACGATCAGCCGATGGGTGACACCGCCGGTGAACTCTCCGACCTGGCTGCCGGCACGCTGGAGGCCGCGCTCGCCGTGGCCCGGACCAGGGTCGGTGAGGACGCCGCCGCGGTCCGGATCGCGGTGATCGCGATGGGCAAGTGCGGCGGCCACGAGCTCAACTACGTCTCGGACGTGGACGTGCTGTACGTGCACGAGCCCGTCGAGGGGGTCGAGGAGCAGACCGCTTTGCGTGCGGCCACGCAACTGGCCTCGCAGCTGATGCAGGTCTGCTCGGACCAGACCGCCGAGGGGACGATCTGGCCGGTCGACGCCAACCTGCGTCCGGAGGGGCGTACCGGGCCGCTCAGCCGCACCCTGGCCAGCCACCAGGCCTACTACGAGAAATGGGCCAAGACCTGGGAGTTCCAGGCTCTGCTCAAGGCCCGCCCGGTGGCCGGGGACCTGGCGCTGGGCATCGAATGGACCGACATGGCCGCCGAGTTCGTGTGGACTGCGGCCGAACGGGACGGCTTCGTGCCCGAGGTGCAGGCGATGCGCCGTCGGGTACTCGAACACATCCCTGCCAAGGAAGCCGCCCGGCAACTCAAGTTGGGCTCGGGCGGGCTGCGAGATGTGGAGTTCGCGGTCCAGTTGATGCAGCTGGTACACGGCCGCGCGGACACCCGGCTGCGGGTCTCCTCCACCCTGGGAGCCCTGGCCCGATTGATCGACGGCGGTTACGTCGGCCGCGAGGACGGGGAGGCGCTGCGCCAGGCGTACGCCTTCCTCCGGACTCTGGAACACCGGATCCAGCTGTTTCAGCTGCGGCGTACCCATGTGGTGCCCGAGGACGAGGAGTCGCTGCGCCGGCTGGGTCGCTCGCTGGGGTATCTCAAGGAGCCGATCGCCAGTTTGGAGAGCCGGTGGCGACACCACCGCCGCGAGGTCCGTCGGCTACACGAGAAGCTCTTCTATCGTCCGTTGCTCGAAGCCGTGGCCCGGATTCCCGGCGCCGAGATCAGGCTCTCGCCGCAGGCGGCCGAGCTGAGAATGGCGGCCCTGGGCTATGCCGATCCACGGACGGCGCTGCGCCATCTGGAGGCCCTCAGTACCGGGGTGAGCCGAACCGCGACCATCCAGCGCACCCTGCTCCCGGTCATGTTGGAGTGGTTCGCGGACACCCCGGATCCGGACGCCGGACTCTGGGGATTCCGGCGGATCAGCGAGTCGCTGGGGCGGACCCCGTGGTACCTCAAGACCCTGCGCGACGAAGGTGAGGTCGCCCAGCGGCTCGCCCAGTTGCTGGGTACCTCCCGGTATGCCACCGACCTGCTCGAGCGGGAGCCCCGTGGGGTGCAGTTGCTGGGTGACGACCTGACGCCATTGAAGGCGCGCTCGCTGGCCACCGAGATGCTGTCCACCGCTGCCCGGCACGAGCGCCCCGACGACGCGGTACGCGCGATCCGTGGGGTCCGACGGCGTGAGTTGTTCCGAATCGCCGCCGGCGACCTGTTCGGTATCAACGATGTGGAGCAGGTGGGCAAGGGGCTGAGTCGGCTCACCGACGCCACCTTGGGTGCCACCTTGTCGCTGGCGGTCAGGGCCGTGGCCACGCAGCGGGGAATGACGGACCCGCCGACTCGGATGGCCATCATCGCGATGGGCCGTTACGGCGGCTTCGAGCTCAGCTACGGCAGCGATGCCGACGTGATGTTCGTGCACGATCCGATCCCGGGTGCCGACCCGCATGTCGCCACCCGCTTCGCGACCTCCGTGGTCAACGAGCTACGTCGGCTGCTCGCGTTGCCGGCCACCGATCCACCGCTGGTGGTGGATCCCGACCTGCGCCCCGAGGGCAAGCAGGGGCCCTTGGTGCGCACTCTGGACTCGTATGCCGCCTACTACGCCAAGTGGTCGCAGACCTGGGAGTTCCAGGCCCTGTTACGAGCCGATGCGGTGGTGGGTGACGAGGGCCTGCGGACGCGCTTCACCGAGCTGATCGATCCACTCAGGTTCCCGGCGGAGGGGATCAGTGAGGACGAGGTGATCGAGATCCGTCGGATCAAGGCTCGGGTCGAGGACGAACGACTACCGCGTGGCGCCGACCCCAATACCCATCTGAAGCTGGGTCGAGGGGGGCTGGCCGACGTGGAGTGGACGGTTCAGCTGCTGCAGATGCAATACGCCGGACGAGTGCCCACCCTGCGTACCACCGGAACCTTGGAGGCATTGCGAGCCGCGACCGAGGCGGGTCTGGTCGATGACGAGGACGCCGAAGAGTTGGCCGAGGCATGGCGGATGGTCAGCCGGGTCCGCAACGCCGCCACCCTGGTCCGTGGCCGCAGTACCGATCGGCTGCCCAGCGGCATCATGGAACGTTCGGCCCTGGCTCAGGTGCTCGGCTACTCGGTCGGGGAGTCCGACATGTTGGTCAACGACTACCTCCGGGTCACCAGACGGGCCCACGCCGTGGTGGAGAGGGTGTTCTGGGGTGACGCGTGACGCCCGATTGAATTGAAGGTATTCTCTTCATATGAGCAATATGAAGCCATTGTCTTCATTTGTCCTGTTGGGGGACGTGGTGGGATCGCGCCGCGCTACCGATCGGCTCGGTCTGCACCGACGACTGGAGCAGGTGCTGGAGCAGGGCAACCAGGTCTTTGGCACCGATCTGAGAATCACCGTGGGCGATGAGTATCAGGGACACTGCGACTCTCTCGGCACCGCGCTGGCGCTGACCTGGTGGCTGCGGGTGCAGTTGCTGCCCGAGATCGACGTACGACACGGCATCGGAGTGGGGGAGACCCACGCCCTGACCGGGATCGTCGAGGACGGCCCGGGCTGGTGGGCCGCTCGCGCCGCGATCGAGGCGGTCGGCGCCGACGCCGAGCGGCCGCGCAGCCGCACGCGCAGAGACCGAGTGGTCCTCGACGAGCACTCTGCGTCGGTGGCTCCCGCCGTGCTGGTCGCGGTCGACGCGGCTCTCGCCGGTCGTGACGAGCTCACCGCACGCCTGGATGCTCGAGATCTGTCGGTGGTTCGTGGTCTGCTGGACGAACGGACTCAAAGCGACCTCGCCGAGAGTCTGGGTATCTCGGCCTCGGCGGTGTCACAGCGGATCCGTCACCAGGGCATCGGAGTGCTGGTCGAGATGGGCGCGGGGCTGGCTCGACTGTAGGTCCGGCGAGGGTGGCTACGCGTGTGTAGGTAGGGCGTGTGTAGGTAGGGCATGTGTAGATGGAGCGTGTGCAGGTGGAGCGTGAGGAGGCGGCATGAGTTGGATCGCGCTGCTGCTGGTCGGGGTCGGGTTGACCGATCTGATCTTCTCGATGCGTCCTGCCCGCTTCGTGCCCGAGGTGCTGGCCGCGTCGACGGTGATCGTCCTGTCCCAAGTGGCTGGGTTGCAAGACCTGCGGGACCTGCTCGCCGTAGCGGGCATCGTGGTGGCCGTGCTCGGCTGGGGGGTGCTGGTCACCCGCGGCTTCGGTCGGGGTGCTCCATTCGAACCGTTGCTCTGGGCCGCGGGGTGGCTCCTGCTCCTGCTGATCCTCGCCCCTGCGGCCGGAGAGGTGCGTGGCCCGTTCGCCGACTGGGTGCACGCCGGGGGAGGTCGCTGGCTGGGTACCGAGGACCCCGATCGGATGTTGCTGGTGCTGGGTGGGGTGCTCTTGCAACTGTCTACCGGCAACGTCCTGGTCCGGCTGGTGCTGCGAGCCACCGGCACGCTCAACCCGCACAAGACGCACCCCGGAGCTGGGGCTGTCGAGGCGCGATCGTTGGAGGTCCCGGTATCCATGCGGTCACCGAGTATTTCCTGGTCGGTAGTTTCGCTTCCTGGCTGGTCGCCTTGGGCACCCTGACGCTGCTGGCCCGGTGAGCGGACTCGCGCGGAACAGGTGCACCTCGACCGATGAAATGTCTTCGCCGGTCGAGGTGTCGGATCCGGGTGGGCCTTCCCAGCGGTGTCAGTCGTCCAGGATGTCTTGGACGGCGAGGGAGCCGAAGGCCATGGCAGTGCCCAGCGGCGCCCCGGGTCCGGGGTAGACCCGGCCCATGACCGAGGCGGAGGAATTGGAGGTTGCGTACAGGCCCACGATCACCGAGCCGTCCTCGCGGTGGACCCGTCCGGCGGCGTCGGTGACCAGACCTCCCTTGGTGCCGAGGTCCGAGAGCACGAATCGGGCCGCGAAGAACGGGCCCTGTTCGAGCGGGATCAGCGACTTGTTGGGCCCCTGGCCAGTGGCGAAGAAGGTGTCGTATTCGTCGTCGCCGCGGCCGAACTCCTCGTCCTTGCCGGTAGCCGCATAGCTGTTGAAGCGCTCGACGGTGCCCACCAACTCGGGCAGGTCCAACTTCTCGGCAAGTTCGATGATGGTCGTCGCCTGTACCCAGGTGCCGGCAGCCAGGTGCTCGGCCGGGTCGCCCTCGGGGACGGCGATGGCCGGAAGCCGGCCGCCTTCGGCGGAGTCGAAGATCATCCACGAAGGGATCCGGTTCTCGGCCTTGGCCATCTCGCGACCGAAACGGTCATAGGGCAGGGACTCATTGGCGTAGCGGGCACCGGTGCAGTCCACGATCACGCCACCTCGGAAGCCGAGCACGAACGAGCCCTGACCGTCCGGGTGCTCCAGGCCGGGGCAGTACCAGCCCTGGTCCATCAGGTCGAGTGCGGCGCCGACGGCCACGGCCGCCTGCATCGGCTCCCCGGCGTTCGTGCCTCGGGGTGCCATCGTCCACTGGGACCGGCCCGGTACCTGGTGGGCAGTGCGCAGGTCCTGGTTGCCCTCGAAGCCACCGGCAGCCAGGATCACGCCCTTACTCGCGACGATGCTGACCCGTTGACCAGTGTGCTCGGCCACGATCCCGACGACCCGGCCGCTCTCGGTGATCAGCTCGTCCATCGTGTGACGGGTCAATACGGTCCCGCCGTCCCGGTCGAAGGCCCAGAGCAACCGGCCGATCAGGGAGTTACCGCCGGTCAGGGTGCGGCGTCCCCCGCGACCGGATCGTTCACAGTCGACCGGTGGCCGGATCAGCGCACCGATCCGTTCGGGCAGTTCCTCCCGTTTGATATTGGCCATCTGGATCGAACGGCCCGAACCGACCCGACCGGGTGCGTCGTAATACTCGGGGAACGCAGACCAGTCGAACTCGAAGGCATCGTCGCTCTCGAGTTCGGCCACCAGCCGTGGGGCCTCGGCCAGGAACGCCTCGATCTTGTTCTGGTCGGCCGGGTGTGTGGGGTCGGCCAGTACCGCGTCCAGATAGGTGCGGGCGCCCTCGGTGGAGTCGCTCTGCTGGCCGACGCGCTGCTGCACGTGCGTGCCGGGCAGCCAGCAGGCGCCACCCGAGTAGGCCGACGTGCCCCCGATCAATTCGGTCTTCTCCACCACCACGGTGCGCAGACCGTGCTTCTGGGCAAGATAGGCGGCCGTCATGGCGCCGCCGCCGGAACCTACGACGACGACGTCGAACTCGAGGTCGGACATGGACTTCCTTTCGACAGATGAGCTCTCAGTACGTGTACTGAGAGGTTTCGCCGGTCCGGCGCAACCTCTCAGGCGCAGCATGCGTACCTGGCCTCGTCATGTCTATGACCGGTTCCGGTGATCGGGCCAGATCGGGACGGGTACGGCTCATCACTCACCCACAACGGCACCCGGGTTCAGAGCACATGGAGCGGCAGGGATCTGCGTGGTTCGAACTCGAAGGCGGCGCCGGTGGAGATCTTGGCGACCTGGACCGCGCTGGCCTCCCGGGCCGGGGAGTCGCGGCGGACCACCTGGGCCTGCCACTCGGTCTCGGTGCCGGTGATCTCCACGTCCAGGTGCAGGTCGACGGCCTGGACGATGGCCCGGAGGGCCAGGGGGTGTTCGGGTCCGGTCAGGGCGGGCCAGGCGCCGTCGGCGTGTGCCGCGGACTCGCGCAGAGTGAGGATGTCACCGCTCCGGGTCAGGTTCGCGTAGCCGACCGGATTGAAGGCCGGGTGTAGCTCAACGAGACGCGCGGCATCCTCGGGGGAGGCGCCGAGCCCCAGCACCCGGTGCAGGCGTCCCGCGGTGAGCCCGGCATGCCCGACGAACTGTTGCCCGATCACATAGGCGTAGGTCTCCTCATCCGGAGCGCGCTCGCGAACGGCCAGGTGGAAGGCCAGGTTCAGCAGGTGCATCTGCAGGCACACCTCATCGGCGATCCGGACCAGGGCAGAGTGCGAGAAGGCGCCGAAGTCGATATCGGAGACGAGCGGACCGGAGTAGTCGCTGATACCTTCCTGGGAGCGGTCGATCTCGTCCAGTGCCCAGTTCGCCGCGTGGGTCTCGGCGTTGCGGGCCAGTGCGGGGATCGCCTGCACATCCTCGGCGTCCTCGTTGATCACCACGGTCCAGGCGCAGTGCGGCGTCCGGTCGGCGGGCACCCGCGGGGGGCGGTGGATCGGGCGGACCTGCGCCTTCGGGTTGGTGGCCACCGCGGTGGCATCGAAGGTCGGGTCCTCGATGTCGTGGCACATCTTCTTCACATACGACTCGCCCATCGGTTCGACGTCCATCAGGGCACCACAGTGATCGAGGTGGAAGGCACCGTGATGGCTGTCGGTGATCTCGTAGCGAAAGTCCATGAACTGCGGGGGAGCGCCGATCTCCAGTTGCATGCCTTTGAAGATCGTGGCCACGTCGGTCCCGACGAAGTCGAGTGCGCGCTGCATCCGGCGGGTGTAGATCGGGCTCGCCGCAGCCCACTCCTCGATGGCGATCTCGGTCATCGGGTCCTGCCCGAACTTCTCGATGCAGTAGGCCATTCCGGCCCGGTCGATCAGGTGCCCGGTGAGCAGCAGTTCAGGGACCAGTTCGGCAAGGGCTGAACGGTCGAGCGAGGTGTAGCGACTGGGCATCGTGGTCCTTCCGCAGGGGTCGGCCCAGACTAGACACTTGACTGGACAGGTGTCCAGCAATGGGATCGGATCTCCACGATCCGGGGCGCGTGATTAGCCTCGGGCGCATGCCTGAACCGGACCCCATCCACGTGCCCGCCTACTTCGAGCGCGACGGTCGCCGCTTCCTGCCGACCTCTGCCGGTTCGGGGCCCTGGGCGCCGGGATCGATCAGCGGTCGGCCGGTGCTGGGTCTGTGCGCGCACCTCTTCGAGCAGGCGCTGCCCGGGACCGACTGGCTGCCGGCCCGATTGACCGTCGACATGGTGCGGATGGCGATGCTGGAGCCGTTCGAGGTGGGTGTCGAGGTTCGCAAGGCGGGTCGCACCGCCCTGGTGGTCGATATCGAACTGATCCAGTCCGGGCGGGTGATCACCCTGGCCCGCGGTCTGGGCACCCTGGCCGAGGTCGAGCCCGTGACGGAGGTGTGGGCCCGAGGGCAGTCGCTGGCTCCGATCCCGGTCGAGTACCTCCCCGAACATCCCGACTACCCGATGAGCATGACCGCCGGGCGTTGGATTTCGGGCCGGGGCACCTTCGGGCCCGGACCTAAGGGGATGCTGACCCCGCCCGAGGGGCCCGCGGTGGGGTGGGCCTACGAGCGCGGGGTGCTCTTCGCGGGGGAGGAGCCGACCGACTATGAGCGGCTCGGCTTGGTGGCCGATGTGTCGAACACGATGATCAACGTGGGTGCCGATGGTCTGCAGTTCATCAACCCCGACATCACCCTGTACCTGTCGCGCCGACCCAGCGGCCGATATCTGGGGCTGGAGGCGCTGGAGCATCTGCACCACGGTGGTACCGCCATCGGGGCGGCCGAGATCCACGATGAGCAGGGGCCGATCGGCCTGGTCTCGATGACCTCGACCCATCAACCACATCTGCCGGTGATCCGCTTCGATGATCCGACCGGCCCGGCCGCAACCCGTTGACACGGCAGAAATAAAAGAACGCGTTCTTGTTTTTGTGCCCTCTCAGCGGTGAGAGGGCACAAAAACAAGAACGCGTTCTAACAAAAGTGCCGTCTCAGCGGCGTTCGGCGGCGACCCGGGTCTGGCGGCGGCGGGTGTTCACCTGGCGGGATGCCGCGGTCAGGCCGGCGCCGCCCAGGGCCAGGGCGGCGCCCAGCATCGCGGAGCGGGCCCGCGAGACCTTAGGGCGTCCGCCGACGAAGAGCCGAGACAACCCGTAGTTCAAGGATGCCGTCGCGGCGACCAGACCCAGCCCGATCATCGGATCGAGATGGTGCTCCACCGCCCGCCGGTACTGCGTTTCCTGCTCGGTGCCGGAGAGCCGTTCGTAGTGTGGCCCGGCCACCACGACGAGTCGGCCGTGAGCGGTGGTGAGTACCGGATCGGCGTCCCAGTCGGTGGCGATCCGGACCGGGACATCGCCGACTGGTCCGCGGTAGGCGTCGATCGGCTCGATCAGGGTGGCCGATGAGACCGCCTTGCCTCCGGCCGCCGTCGCGGCGAGTGCCGCTCCCTGGCCGAGAGCACCAGAGACCAAGGCCCGGCGAAATACCTGCCCCGAGGTTCGGGGACGACGCCGCAGGCTCCAGGCCGTCCAGATCGCCTCGCTGACGATACCGATCTGGTTCAGGACGGCCGGTGAGGTGACCCGCTCGAACAGAGCCGATCGGGTGGGTGCTGGCTTGGACAAGACGGTATCCCCTCAGGGGTCGGATGGAGGTCTGCATGGTGCCGGTCGCTGCCGCCCAGCATGCCCGCTGGAGCGGGTCGAAAAAAAATTGCCGGAAATTTCCGAAAGCTATGACAACGCGCTTTGCGATGAATTAGGTTTTCCATGAACCCGCGGTGACCCGAGACGCCGCGGGTTCGCTCATTTCTTCTCCCGGCCCGCGCGGCCGCCCTACAGGTACGGCCGCGCCGGCGGGATGTCGCTGCGAGAAGGTGTCGACCGGTACTCAGTCGACCTGTTCCCACTCGGTCTCATCCAAGAACTCGGCTGCCGCACGCAGCAGCTGTGCGGCCGTGTCGGGGTCGAATCCGTTGATCGTGACCCGCAGCCCGTAGTCGGAGTCCGCGTCGAGGTCCCAACCGTCCGCCTCCGAGGGCGGGTTCTCGGAGTGGTCGGTCATCTGCAGCAGCATGCCCAGGTTCTCGCCACCGAAGGGGATCGCGCGCACGGCTTCGTCCTCGTTGAACTGGACGCCGATCGCGATGGTGACCTCGTCGTGGTCGTGCTCGTTGTTCATCAGATGCCTTCCGGTGGAGTGCTGAGATCGGGAACTACTGTGCCGAGAACGCTACCTCCCGGCTGGGCTTGCGCAGCACCGTAGGGCCGATGCCGGCACGCGACGTTCATCTACTCGTCAACGTTCGGTCGCCGATCACGCAACACCCGTTGCGGCCGGACTCCGAGAGTGGGGTGCATCGGGCGGATCGACCGCTCCCCAGAACGAGGATCCATGCGCACGCGGCTCATTCCCCACCCCCTGATACCCCCGCAGGTGGCACCGGCCCTGCCGGGCCAGAACGAGAGTCATCGATTCTGGTGAGCCTGGATCCCAGTGCGCTGGCCGATCGGCTCACCGCCTTCGTCGAGACCCCGGGCTTCCCGCCGTTGGCCCTGGTGATCGCCTTCCTGGCCGGGGCGGCCCACGCGGTACAGCCCGGCCACGGCAAGACCCTGGCCGCCGCCTATCTCGTCGGTAGCCGGGGACGGCCTCGTGATGCCGCCTATCTGGGCGGCAGCGTGGCGGTGATGCACACCCTGTCGGCCCTGGTCATCGCGGTGGCCTGGACGTTCCTCAACGTGTCGGACTGGCTGCCGCTGGCCACGCTGACCGGTGGCCTCAACGTGATCGCCGGACTGGTGGTGGTGCTGCTGGGCCTGTGGATGCTGCGTGCCTGGAATCGCCGTCGGCAGACCGGTCAGTCGTTCGGCCACGGCCACGGCCACGGGCATGGGCACGGACATGGCCACGGGCACGGGCACGGACAGGATGCGGGTGGAACCGATCGGCCGGGGTTATGGCTGCTGGCTGTGTCGGGCGGGCTGGTCCCCTCGCCAGCGGCCTTCCTGGTGCTGGTCACCGGGATCTTCTCCGGTCGCAGCGGCTTCGCACTGTTGTTGGTAGCGGTCTTCGGGATCGGGATGGCGGTGGTGTTGTTCGGGGTCGGTCTGCTGGCGGTGGCCGGGCGTGATGTGGTGCTCCGTTTCGCCTCACCCCGGGCCTGGACCCGACAACTGAGCCTGGCCGGACCGCTTCTGGCAGCCACCGGGGTGACCGTCGCCGGCTTCGTGCTCACCACCGTGGCCTGCGTGAACCTGATCGCGTGAGCCGGGGAACGAAACGACTTGATCGGGCCGTTCGCCGCGGCCTGGTCGACCGCTGAACGGACTCCGGGCCGGTAAATTTCCCATCTTTTCTTGAACAGTTCAGAAAGGATGATTGGATGAGGACATGACCCACACCGTCGATGTCGAGCAGATGTTGCGCGGTGCCGACCTGCGGGTGACCCGTCCGAGGGTCGCCGTGCTCCAGGCGGTACACGAGTTGCCGCACTCGGATACCGAATCCCTGATCGGGAGGGTGCGCGAAACCATGGCCGAGGTCTCGCATCAGGCCGTCTACGACGTGTTGCGGGCGCTCACCGAGGCTGGGCTGGTGCGCAGGATCCAGCCCCGTGGGCACGTCGCGCGCTACGAGGCGCGGGTGGGCGACAACCACCACCATGTGGTGTGCCGCAGTTGCGGTGCGATCGGTGACGTGGACTGTGCGGTAGGTCATGCTCCGTGTCTCACCGCCTCGGACGATCACGGATTCGCGATCGACGAGGCGGAGGTCGTCTATTGGGGTCGGTGCGCTCGCTGCCAGGCGATGACCGATCCCGCCTCTGCTCCCTGACTCGACGTCCCGATCAACCCCTCAGAATCGACCAACGAGCGACATTCCAGGAATTGGAAGGAACAGCACCTTGTCCGAGACCCACGACACCGAACTGGCTGATCTGAACGAATCGGGCGGTCAGTGCCCGGTGATGCAGTCCGGCCAGCCGTTGCCCGCCCAGGGAGACGCCAACAAGAGCTGGTGGCCCAACCAGCTCAACCTGAAGCTGCTCGCCAAGAACCCTCTCGAGGGCAACCCGAATGGCGCTGATTTCAACTACCGTGCGGCCTTCGAGTCCCTCGATCTGGCCGAGGTCAAGAACGACCTCGCCGAGCTGCTGACCACCTCACAGGACTGGTGGCCGGCCGACTTCGGCAACTACGGGCCGTTCATGATCAGGATGGCCTGGCACAGTGCCGGTACCTACCGGATCGGTGACGGTCGAGGTGGCGCGGGCAGCGGCCAGCAGCGGTTCGCGCCGCTCAACTCATGGCCCGACAACGTGCTCCTCGATCGGGCCCGCCGCCTGCTCTGGCCGGTCAAGAAGAAGTACGGGCAGAGCCTGTCCTGGGCCGACCTGATGATCCTGGCCGGCAACGTGGGCCTGGAGATCATGGGCTTCGAGACCTTCGGCTTCGCCGGAGGTCGGGAGGATGTGTGGGAGCCCGACGCCGACGTGTACTGGGGGCCCGAGACCGACTGGCTGGCGGACAACCGCTACTCCGGTGAGCGCGACCTCGACGACCCGCTGGCGGCCGTGCAGATGGGTCTGATCTACGTCAACCCCGAGGGCCCCAATGGCACCCCCGACCCGTTGGCCTCGGCCAAGGACATCCGGGAGACCTTCCGCCGGATGGCGATGGACGACGAGGAGACCATCGCCCTGATCGCCGGTGGTCACACCTTCGGCAAGACCCACGGCGCCGGTGACGCCGATACCGTCGGTCCGGAGCCCGAGGCCGCCCCGATCCAGGAGCAGGGCCTGGGCTGGAAGCAGAACTTCGGTACCAAGCAGGGCAACGACGTCATCGGCTCGGGTCTGGAGGTCACCTGGACCTACCACCCGACCCGCTGGGACAACGAGTTCTTCCACATCCTCTACTCCTACGAATGGGAGCTCTTCACCTCGCCGGCCGGTGCCCAGCAGTGGCGTCCGGTCAACGGTGGCGGCGACGGCCTGGTCCCGCGCGCCCACGGTGAGGGCAAGCAGGAGCCGCGGATGCTGACCTCGGACCTGGCCCTGCGGATGGACCCCGCCTACGACAAGATCTCGCGCCGGTTCAAGGACGACCCGCAGGCCTTCGCCGATGCCTTCGCCCGGGCCTGGTTCAAGCTGACCCACCGCGACATGGGTCCCCGGGACCGGTACCTGGGTCCCGAGGTGCCGAGCGAGGTACTGATCTGGCAGGACCCGATCGACGCCGGACCGCAGCTGACCGACGGCGACGTGAGCGTGCTCAAGAGCAAGATCGCGGATCTGGGACTGTCCGTCTCCGACCTGGTCTCGGTGGCCTGGGCCTCGGCCTCCACCTTCCGCGGTGGGGACAAGCGGGGTGGGGCCAACGGCGCTCGCATCCGGTTGGCTCCGCAGAAGGATTGGACGGTCAACAACCCGGCCCGACTCACCCAGGTGATCGGTGCCCTTGAGGGCGTGCAGGCCGAGTTCGGTGTCGACAAGGTGTCGGTCGCCGACCTGATCGTGTTGGCCGGCGGTGTCGGCATCGAGCGAGCCGCCCGCGACGCCGGTGTCGAGCTGTCGGTGCCGTTCCACCCGGGTCGCGGCGACGCGACCCTGGAGCAGACCGATGTCGAGTCGTTCACGATGCTGGAGCCGCGCTCGGACGGGTTCCGTAACTACCTGCCGCGCACCTCGGTGGCGCCGAGTGAGTACCTCCTGCTCGACCGGGCCAACCTGCTGACCCTGACCGCCCCGGAGCTGACCGTGCTGATCGGCGGTCTGCGGGTGCTGGACACCAACTGGGACGGTGCGAAGACGGGAGTCTTCACCGAGCGCCCCGGTGTGCTGAGCAACGACTTCTTCGTCAACCTGCTCGAACTGGGCCAGGACTGGACCCCGACCGATGACAGCGAGGAGCTGTTCACCTCGAGCAACGGCTGGACCGGGTCGCGCTTCGACCTGATCTTCGGGTCGAACTCCGAGCTGCGCGCCCTGGCCGAGGTCTACGCCTCGGATGACGCGGTGGAGAAGTTCGTCAAGGACTTCACCGCAGCCTGGGTCAAGGTCATGGACCTGGACCGCTACGACCTGCGCAAGTGAGCACGCTTCACCCGATGACCGGGTGATACGACGAGCCCCTGGCACCGATCGGTGCCAGGGGCTCGTCTTCTTCGCTCAGGCGTCGAAGGTGGCGCAGGCAGCGTCGAGGTCGCCCTGGGCGGCCTCGATCTGCTTCACGGCCGCTGCTACGGCGGGTGCGGAGGCGACACCGGTCTCCAGAGCCTTGTAGCCGGAGGCGAGGTCTCGGAACGAGGCCGAGATGGGGCTGGCGATCTCGGGGGAGGCAGCGGTCTGGGCGAGGAACTGGAGCACGCTGGAGCTCATCGTCGCGTACTGCTGCTGCAGGGCACTGGGGATCGCGCCCTTGCCAGCGGCGGCGCTGAACTGCTTGAGCTGAGCGTCCAGTCCGGCCGAGGCCACCGAGGAGTTCCAGCCACGGCACGCGCTGACCTGGGTCTCAGGCTTCAGCGCGGTGGCAGCGGCAACCGTCTGCTGCGTGTTCGCGCCCTCTTCCTCGGGCAGGTTGGCGAAGCCGGTCAGGGCGGCCAGAGCGATCACTCCGGTCACGATGCCGGGCAGAACGACGGGGCGGTTGTTCACGGACTCTCCTAGGTGGTGGACAAACGCTCTGAGATTACCGTGCGGCCCTAGACCTCCCTCGGGCAGGACGTCCATCAGGTGATCGATGTCCCGGCGGATGTCACAGACTGGGTCTATGGCGCGTCCCTGGGGTGTGAGAAGAGAACGTAAGGAGTCCGAGCGCGCAGCCTTCGTGACATTCGTGCATGAGACGGGTACCAGGCTGTACCGATCGGCCCTGGTGCTGACCGGCAACCCACATGGCGCCGAGGACCTCGTCCAGGCGACCTTGGTCAAGGTCTACACGAAGTGGAATCGGGTGGGGTCGGCCGAGGACCCGGTCGCCTACGCCATGCGGATGCTGCACCACACCTTCGTCTCCGATCGCCGGCTACGACGCAACTCCGAGACTCCGATCAACGATCTTCGTGACTCCGCCGCGGCCCATCAGGACCCGGGCGTGCGACTGGATCTGCAGCGTGCGTTGGCCACGCTGGAGCCGCTCGACCGCTCCATCGTGGTGGCCCGCTATCTGGAGGACCGCTCGGTTCGCGAGACCGCCGAGCTGGTCGGGCTCTCGGAGGTCAATGTGCGCACTCGTGCCCGCCGGGCGTTGGTGCGGTTGCGACCGCTCGTGGTCGACCTCTCCGAATCGATGAAGGGATGAGTGACATGGTTGAGCTGGATGATCACCGAGACGAGGAACGACGCCTGCACCGGCAGTTGGACCGGGCCCTGCACGGGACCAGGTTGGACAGTGATTCACTGGATCGGCTGGCCACCGCGGCCGTGGACAGGGGTGGCAGACGCCGGACCAGGCAGCGTTGGGCGGCCAGCGGGGGAGCGGTGCTGGCCACCGCCGCGGTGTTCGCCGCGGGATGGGCGCTGGTCCCAGGGCAAGCACCCACCGCGCCGGCCACCTCGCTCGGCTTCGCTTCGGGCGGGGATACCGACGCGAAGGCCTCGAGTCGCGATGACGAGTTGAGGGCGCTGACCCGTGTTGAGGGGACGGCAGTGCCGAAACCCGACACCGGTGCCGAGCAGTCGACCCGTCGCTCGGTCGAGACCGCCCCGGTTCGCCCGGTGGGTCGTGGGGTCACCTGTGGCGAGCCTGCCGACGAGAAGATGATCTGTCAGCTGCCCGGCGGTGCTCAGGCGGTGGTCAACTGGCGTGATGTGGCCAGTCGCCCCGACTATCTGAACGGCAGCAAGGCGGGACGTCAGGTGACCACGGTCCGCGTGCTGGGGCAGCGGGCGCCGCTGACCGACGAGGGCGTCGTCGTCGGGCCGGCCCGGGGCGGCGTGTTCATCACCGTGCAGGCGCCACCGGAAACCCCCGTGGCCCAGGTACGCCGGATCGCGGCCAGCCTGAAGTGGGCCACTTCCTGAGACCGGGCCCACGAGTTCGTGCCGGACGTGACGTAGGTCGCGTTCGGCATGAACGTATTCGTGGCAGGGGCACGATAAGGTAGGGGTCCTCAGCTCGTCGAGATCTTGCCACGGGTTGAACGTGCGTCGCAGCAGTTGGTGCTCCGCATGTTGGTCTGCCGAATACGTCGGTGCGACCACCGGCGAGGCACACACAGAGAGCACCTTTTCGTCACACCATGAGTACTTTCACTTCTTTCGGCGTGCCCGCACGCCTCAATGACGTCCTGGCCGAACAGGGCATCGTCGAACCGACCCCGATCCAGGCGGCCACGCTGCCCGACTCGCTGGCCGGACGCGACGTCCTCGGCCGCGGCCGGACCGGGTCGGGCAAGACCTACGCCTTCCTGTTGCCGTTGGTGTCCCGACTGGCCGAGGGACCCAAGCCGCGCAGCATGGCTCCTCGGGCCCTGATCCTGGCTCCCACTCGGGAACTGGTGAACCAGATCGAGGAGGCACTGGCTCCGCTGGCTCGCGCGGTCGGTCTGACCACGCGCACCATCTATGGGGGCGTCGGTCAGAACCCCCAGGTCACCGCGCTACGCAAGGGCGTCGATATCGCACTGGCCTGCCCCGGCCGGCTCGAGGACCTGATGAAGCAGGGTCACGTGAACCTGCAGGACGTCGAGATCACGATCCTCGACGAGGCCGACCACATGGCGGATCTGGGCTTCCTGCCCGGCGTGCGTCGGATCATGGACAAGACCCCCAAGCAGGGGCAGCGGTTGCTCTTCTCGGCCACCCTCGATAACGGCATCGACGTGATCGTCAAGCGGTTCCTGCATTCCCCGGTCACCCACGAGGCGGACTCGGCTCAGTCACCGGTGGCGACCATGACCCACCACGTGCTGCACATCCACCGCGATCAGCGGCTGCCGGTGCTGGTCGACCTGACCAGTGCGCCGGGACGCACCGTGGTGTTCACCCGAACCAAGTACGGCGCCAAGGGACTGGCACGCCAGCTGAACAAGAGCGGCGTGCCAGCAGTCGAGTTGCACGGCAACCTGGGCCAGGGGGCCCGGACCCGCAATATGGATGCGTTCGGTTCGGGCAAGGCCACCGTGCTGGTCGCTACCGATATCGCGGCCCGGGGGATCCACGTCGATGACGTGGCACTCGTGGTGCACGCCGACCCGCCGGCCGAGCACAAGGCCTACCTGCACCGCTCGGGTCGTACCGCGCGGGCCGGGGCCGAGGGCACCGTGGTCACGTTGATGACCAGTGAGCAGCAGAAGGACGTGCGGGACCTGACCCGGGCGGCGGGGATCAAGCCCCGGATCACCAAGGTCGACTCGCTGCAGGCATCGATCCTCACCGAGTTGGCTCCCGGTGAGCGGAGCCTGCCCGGGGCCATCGCCTTCGAGCAGCCCGCCACCGGCGGGGGACGCAGTACCGGCGCCAATGCCCAGCGCAAGCGCGCCAACCGGGCCGCCGGTGGTGGCGGTCGTGGCAGGTCGCCCCAGGAAGGGTCGACCGGAGGTTCGGGGCGCGGTCGGCGTTCGGGCGGCGGAGCCTCGTCGTCCACGTCCACGAGTAGCGCGTCTCGTCCCGCCAACGGGGGCGGCGGCAGCCGTTCCAGGCGCGGCCAGGGCGGTGGGCAGGGCGGTGGCCAGAGCGGTGGACACAGCGCCTCCGGCTTCAGCTCCGGGCGTCGCTGACCCAGCTCAGACGACCAGAACGCCCCCATTCGAGGTAACTCGGGTGGGGGCGGTTCCATGTCGCGATTTACATATTGCTAACTAAGTGTCAAGAATGGTGCCGGGTCGATCCGGACAGGAGATTCAGGACGTGGGCGAGCGCCAAGGCCAGGGGCCGATAACGGGAACACGGGACAAGGTGATCGGTGGCGCGCTGGAGTGCCTGCGCGAGTTGGGACGCTCCGGAACCAGCATCGCCGCGGTCTCCCGGGCCTCAGGCGTCTCCCGGCCGACCATCTATGCCCACTTCTCGACCCTGGACGAACTGGTCCACCAGGCGGTCGAGTCGGCCGCGGTGGAACTGAGCCGGCGGATCGGCCGGACCACGAGCGCCGCGCCTTCTCCGGGTCTGGCCCTGGTGGAGTTCGTGGTCACGGCGCAACGGGAGTTCCGGGCCGACCCGGTGGTGCGCCATCTCGTGGAACTGACCCTGACCGGTGACCACGGGGAGTCAGGCCACATCACCACGACCAGCTACCGGCTGACCGGACAGTCGTTGCGGCGGCTGTTCCCGCCCGATGACCCGGCGTTGGATCGCCTCGATGAGATCAGCGAGACGTTCAACCGGTTCCTGCTCTCTGTGCTCAGCTACACCAGCGAGAACACCAGCACCGATGAGCGCCTGCGTGACTACCTGACCCGGGTACTGATCCCGGCTCTGGGCTTGACCTGATCGGAGGCTCCCGAGGCCCCCTGTCGGGCGGCTGCCGACTCCGGCGTAGCATCGGCCAGGCCAGTCGTACTCCGTGGCCCGTCGTCTCCGTCGGGTCAGGGGTCAGGGAACCCGGTGCGAATCCGGGACTGACGCGCAGCGGTAAGAGGGACGGGCAAGGCACGACACAGGTCAGCATCTGGCCGACGGTCAGCCACTGGGGTGATCAGCCCCGGGAAGGCGCCTTGCTCGGTTGAACTCGAGTCCGAAAACCTGCTGGCCCGGCGACAACCAGTCGCCCGGTCACCGCGGACCCCGCGCACGGGTCCTGAGCCGAAGCAGGTCATGTGTCCGAGCCCCCTTTATCCATGCGGTCGAGCCGTACCCGGGCCGACCGATGCCCCGGTGCACTGCGTCCCTGGCCGGCCGAGGACGGACTGTTGGTCAGGCTCCGGGTGCCCGGCGGCAATGTGCGAACCGAGACCCTGCTGGCCCTGCACCAGGTGGCAGAGCGGTTCGGCGACGGTCGGGTGTACCTGACGGGTCGAGCAAATCTGCAGATCCGCGGGTTGCCCGCCACCCTCGCGAGCGATGCGTTGCCCGAAGCGGTGCTCAGCGCGCTGGCGGGGACCGGGCTGCTGCCCAGCCGCAGCCACGAACTGGTGCGCAACGTGCTGGCCTCGCCGCAGACCGGGCTGCCCGGTGACTCCGGTGGGCGGGCCGACCTCCGGGGCATGGTGACCGAACTCGACGAGTCGCTGCAGGCAACCCCGGTCCTGGCCGGACTGCCGGGACGTTTCCTGTTCGTGCTCGACGACGGGCGCGGTGACCTGGTGGCCCGTTCTTGTGATCTGGGGGTGGTCGCCCTGGATCGGGAGCGCGGGCAACTTCGGATCGGGGACGAGTTCGGCCCGGTCCTGCCGTTGGCCTCGGTCCCGTCCGTACTGACTTCGCTGGCGGGTGCCTTCACCGCTCAACGAGGTTCCGGTAACGATGCTGCCTGGCATGTAGTGGAACTTCCCGAGCCGTTGGACCACCCGTTCGCCGTCCACCAGCGGCCCGATCCGACCCTGCCCGGACCCACCGCACCCCCCAGTTTCGGTCCACTTCCGGGAGCCGTGCACCTGCCGGTGCCCGAGCAGGGCTGGACCGGGGCCGACCTGGCCGACCTGGCCGCCCGCTCCGATCGGGTGGTGCTCACCCCGTGGCGCGGAGTGCTCGTCCCGACGACAGCCGCTCCTTCCGATGCCTCGATCCAGGAGATCCGATGAACTTCGAACCACGTCGTCCCGCCAGCCGGTACCACTACCTCGCCTCCGGGCCGGAGATCTACCTGGACTCCTTCGCCACCATCCGGGCCGAGGCCGACCTGAGCGGAATCCCGGGATCGGCCGAGAAGCTCGTGGTCCGGATGATCCACGGGTCCGGTCAGGTGGATCTGACCCAGGACCTGGTGGTCGATGACCGGCTGGTGCCGAGTGCTCGGGCCGCCCTGGTCGCGGGTGCGCCGATCCTGTGTGACGCCACGATGGTGGTGCGCGGGGTTACCCGGTCTCGGCTTCCGGCCGACAACGAGGTGCTCTGTTTCCTCGATGATCCGCGTACTCCGGAGTTGGCCGGGCGCTGGGGGACCACCCGTACCGCCGCCGCGGTCTCTTTGTGGGAACCGATCTTGGAAGGTGCTGTGGTGGCGATCGGCAACGCTCCGACGGCGCTGTTCCATCTGCTGGAGATGCTGCAGGACGGTGCGCCGCGTCCGGCAGCGATCATCGGTTGCCCGGTCGGCTTCATCGGTGCTGCCGAGTCCAAGCAGGCGTTGGCCGAGTTGTCCGCCGACCACGGCATCGACATCCCGTTCGTGACCGTGCGCGGTCGCCGTGGTGGCTCGGCGATGACCTCATCGGCGCTCAATGCGATCGCCCAGGAGCAGGAATGACGACCACGGTGGAGATGAGTACGGTGAAGATGAGCACAGTGCCCACTCCGGGCCGGTTCTTCGGGGTCGGCGTGGGTCCCGGTGACCCCGAACTGCTGACGCTGAAGGCCGCACGGCTGGTCTCCGGAGCAGATGTGGTGGCCTATCACGCCGCGGCCGGTCGGTCCTCGAATGCTCGCCGGATCGTGACCGAACTGGTTCCGGCCGACGCGATCGAGGAACAGCTCACCTACCCGGTGACCACCGGATCGACCGATCACCCGGGCGGTTATGCCGGGGCGATGGCGGAGTTCTACGAGGCCTCAGCCGAACGGCTGGCCGAGCACCTGACAGCAGGCCGGGATGTCGTGTTGCTCAGCGAGGGCGATCCGTTGTTCTACGGCTCCTATATGTACATGCACGACCGGCTGGCGACGCGGTTCGAGACCGAGATCGTGCCGGGTGTCCCCGCCTTCGTGGCCGCCACCGCCGCCGTGGCGAGTCCGCTGGTCCGTCAGACCGACGTGCTGACGGTGCTCCCCGGCACCCTGCCGGTGGCCGAGCTCGCCCGTCGGCTGGCCGACACCGACGGCGCGATCATCATGAAATTGGGCCGTACTTTCCCGGCGGTCCGCCAGGCATTGGTGGAGGCCGGACGGCTGGATCATGCGTTGTATGTGGAGCGGGCCTCGATGCCCGAGCAGCAGTGGCGTCCGGTGGCCGAGGTGGACCCGGCGGGAGTGCCGTACTTCTCCCTGATCGTGGTGACCGGAGACAGCCGCAACGGTCGACGTTCTCGGGAGACCACCCCGGTCGAGACTGAGACCGGGCCGGTGCCGGCGAGTAGCCACGAACTGGTAGTGGTTGGTCTCGGGCCGGGTCCGGAGCGGTGGCAGACCCCGGAGGTGACCGCGGCGCTGGCCGAGGTCGACCATGTGGTCGGGTATGCGCCCTACCTGAACCGGGTGCCACAGCGTGCGGGCCTGACCCGGCACGCCTCGGGTAACACCGTCGAGGTGGATCGGGCCCGATTGGCCCTCGATCTGGCCGTCCGGGGCGAGAAGGTGGCCGTCGTCTCCGGCGGCGATGCCGGAGTGTTCGGAATGGCCTCTGCGGTCTTCGAGGCGGCCGAGGATCCTCGCTATGCCGACATCCGGGTCCGAGTCCTGCCAGGAGTCTCGGCGGTACAGGCGGTAGCGGCCCGGGCCGGGGCTCCGGTAGGTGGTGACTTCGCGGTGCTGAACCTATCGGACCGGTTGAAGCCGTGGCCGGTACTGGAGCAGCGGCTGCGGGCGCTGGCAGTGGCCGATCTGGTGCTGGCGCTCTACAACCCGGCTTCTCGCTCGCGTACTGAGCAGATCCACACCACCCGACAGGTGCTGCTGGAACACAAGTCACCCGACACAGTGGTCGTGGTGGGCCGTGACGTCGGGCGGGCCGAGGAGTCCTTACTGGTCACCACACTGGGAGACCTGGATCCCTCCGGTATCGACATGAAGTGCCTGGTGATCGTCGGCTCTTCGACCACCCGGGTCTCTTCGGCCGGGGTATGGACGCCACGCTTCGTCACCGAGGGGGCCCTGCGTTGAGCGTGCACTTCGTAGGCGGCGGCCCTGGTGCGGCGGACCTGCTGACCGTCCGGGCCACTCGATTGCTGGCGGCAGCAGAGGTGGTGCTCTACCCCGGCACCTATCTCGATCCGGAGGTGCTGGCGCACTGCGGTCCGGGGGCGGAACTGGTGGACACCGCCGACCTGGACCTGGATCAGATCACCGAGGTGATGGTGACGGCCGACCGCACGGGCCGGACTGTGGTCCGGTTGACCTCGGGTGACCCGTCGCTCTACTCGGCGCTGTCGGAGCAGACCCGTCGGCTGGCGGCAGCCGGGGTCGAGTGGCAAGTGACTCCGGGAGTGCCGGCCTATGCGGCGGCGGCTGCCCGGGTGGGTGCCGAACTCACCGTGCCTCTGGTGGCCCAGTCGGTGGTGCTGACCCGCACCCAGCGGCGCTCCACGGTGATGCCCGAGACCGAATCCCTGGCCGCATTCGCGGCCACCCGAGCAACCTTGGTGCTGCACCTGGCGATCACCAGGATCAGCGAACTGATGGCCGAGATCATCGGGGAGTACGGCGGGGACTGCCCGGTGTTGGTGGTGTATCGGGCCAGCCAGCCCGACGAATTGGTGCTGCGTGGCACCGTGTCCAGCATCGCCGCCACGGTCGAGACTGCCGGATTGCGTCAGGCAGCAGTGATCCTGGTCGGCCGGGCCCTGGATCTCGGTACCGGTGCTGGGGAGTCCTACCTGTACAGCCCCACGCGGGATCGGGCTCTCAAGAATCGGGGGAGCTGACCCGATGGACCTGTACGAGACGTTCGCCCGGATCAAGGTCGAGGGGATCGTCGAGTTCCGGATCTGGAGCGATTCGGCTGGCGGGGGAGAGCACCGCTGGCCGACGTCATGCACTCCGAGCGCTTCGGTGGCTGATCGATCCGTACCATCGGATGGGATCATCGTCGGATGGACACCCGGGAATGGTTCGCCATCGCCACCGTCGGCTTCGAGCGAGTTCTAGACAAGATCGCCCCAGAGCACCTGCTTCAGCCTGGACTGGGCGAGTGGGATGTGCGTTCCCTGCTGGGACACACCACTCGCTCCTACCTGACGCTGAAGAGCTATCTTGGCGCCACCCCGGTCCCACTAGTCCTCGATTCCCCGACGGCCTACTATCGCGCTGCCGCGACACAACTGGCCGACCCGGCACAGGTCGCACAGCGCGGTCGGGATGCTGGAGCAGCACTCGGCGAGGATCCGGTCGCGGCTGCACGGGTGTTGATCGCCGAAGTGCTGGCCCTGGTCGCGAAGTCGCCGGATGAGGCGAGCGTAGCCACACCACTGGGAGGCATGTCGCTGCGCGACTACCTGCCGACCCGGGCCTTCGAGATCACGGTGCACGGCATGGACCTGGCTCGGGCGGTCGGGCAGCCGTCACCGGAAGAACTCGTTGCCGCTGCCGGTCCGGCGCTCGCCCTGGCGGCGTCCCTGGCCGATGCCAACCAGACAGTGGAGCTGTTGCTGGCCGCTACCGGGCGGGAGCCGCTGTCGGCTGGGTTCTCGGTGCTCTGAGAGTCAGATCTCGTGGCGCCAGGCCCACTGGGTGACGGTCCGGGCCGGTGCCCAGCCGGTGAAGGTGCCGATCGCATCGGTGCTCTCGACGCTGATCCGGGTGAGTTCGCCGCCGTGGGTCCGGTATGCCTGAGCCAGCAGCAGTTCGGTCTCCAGAGTGACCCCGTGCACTACCAGGCGTCCGCCCGGCCGCAAAGCGCTCAGGCAGCCGTCCAGCACCCCGGAACGGGTGGCGCCACCGCCGATGAAGACCGCGTCGGGGCGCGGCAGATCGGCCAGGGCGTCCGGGGCTCGACCCTCCACCACATCCAGATCGGGGACCCCCAGTCGGGCCGCATTACGGATGATCCTGGCCGCCCGTTGCGGGTTCGCCTCGACGGCTGTGGTGTGGCAGGTGGGGTGTGCGCGCATCCACTCGATCCCGACCGAGCCCGCCCCGGCACCCACGTCCCACAGGTGCTCGCCGGGCAGCGGCGTCAGCCTGGCCAGCGCCGAGGCACGCAGATCCCGCTTGGTGAGTTGACCATCGTGCTCGAAGCAGTCGTCCGGGAGCCCTGCCGTCCAACCAGGCCAGGCTCCGGGGTACTCCGGCTCGACCTCGACGGCGAGTACGTGCAAGGCAGGTACCCGAGTGTCCGGGATCTCGTGCCAGTCGGCAGCCAGGGCGGTGAGTCGCGTCTCGGCGGTGGACCCAAGGTCGGCCAGGACGGTGAGCCGGGCCTGGAGATGACCCGCCGCGACCAGCAGCCCTGCGAGTTCGCCCGGACTGCCCGAACCCGAGGTCAGGACTAGGATCCGGCGGCCGGGAGCCAGTTCGCGCAGCACCCGTTCCAGGCGGCGTCCCACGGTCGTGACCACTACCGAGGACTCCGCCGACCAGCCCATCCGAGCCCTGGCCAGCGTCACCGAGGAGACACCGGGTCGCACGTCGACCTGTTCGCTGCCGAGCAGGTCAACCAGGGTGGTCCCGATCCCGGACAGCATCGGATCACCCGAGGCCAGCACCACCACCCGACGCCCCGACAACTCATCCAGTAGCACCGGTAGTGCATCGCGCAGGGGAGTCGGCCAAGTACGTCGCTGTGCGGTGACGGTGTCCGGGAGCATCGCCAGATGTCGGGCGCCACCGAGGACGACCGCTGCTTCTTCGATACAGGCCCGATCGACCCGAGGGATCGAATGCCAGCCGTCGGCTCCGACCCCGATCACGACGAGACGAGTGGGCCACAGGGTGCTGGAGACGGACACAGCACGGCAGGCTATCGTGGCCCGCACAAGGCACGAGGTGCCCCTGCGCACGGTCCCGTCGGAAACGGCGGGAGCGGGCAACGGGGAGAATCTGGGAAGCCGGTGAGAATCCGGCACAGGCCCGCTGCGGTGAGTCGAGCACCACCGATCGATATCGATCGAGGTGACCCGACCGAGTCCGAAGACCGGCCTCGCGCCCGACCATCCAATGGCGAAGCGAGCGGGAGCCTCAACGTGCCGATGAAGTACCCATTTTCTGCTGTTCTCGGCTGCGACATCACCGATGTCGAGTCCGGTTTGGAGCCGATGGGCCTGGCCCTGGTGCTGACCGCGATCAGTCCGCAGATCGGCGGCGTGCTGGTCCGGGGCGAGAAGGGCACCGCCAAGTCGACCACGGTCCGGGCGCTGGCCGATGTGTTGCCAGTGATCAAGGTCCACCCCGAAGACCGATTCTCGATCGATCCGGACGACGCGGACGCGGAGTCGCCGGACGGCCCATTCGATTCCCTCGAGGCGACCACCCGGCCGGTCCGGCTGGTGGAGTTGCCGGTAGGTGCCGACGAGGAGCGGGTGGTCGGCTCGCTCGATCTAGCAGCAGCGCTCGGGGCGGGCAGCGTTACCTTCGAGCCAGGGCTGTTGGCCAGGGCGCACCGCGGCGTGCTGTATGTCGACGAGGTCAACCTGCTAGGTGACCACCTGGTCGATCTGCTGCTGGATGCCGCTGCCAGCGGTCAGGTCACCGTCGAACGTGACGCCCTCTCCCTGAGCCACGCCGCCCGGTTCGTGATGGTCGGCACGATGAATCCCGAAGAGGGTGAACTCCGCCCCCAACTGCTGGACCGCTTCGGTCTCACCGTCGAGGTGGCCGCACCCCGCGATCCGGCACTCCGGGTCGAGGTGGTGCGCCGTCGGCTCGCGCATGACGCGAACCCGAGCGGATTCGCGGCTGCTTGGGCGCCGCAGCAGCAGGAGTTACGCGAGCGGATTCAGCACGCACGCTCGCAACTGAGCGAGGTAGTGCTCAGCGAGGCAGCGATGTTCAAGGTGGCGCAGGTATGTGCCGCCTTCGAGGTGGACGGGCTACGGGCCGACATCGTCACCACTCGCACGGCGCTGGCGCATGCGGCCTGGTGCGGGCGGGACCGGGTCACTCGGGCCGACATCCGGGCCGCTGCCTTGTTGGCGCTCCCGCACCGTCGGCGCCGTAACCCATTCGACACCCCTGGTCTCGACGAGGACCTGCTCGACCAGATTCTCGGCGACGACGAGTTGCCGCCCGAACCGGAGCCTGACCCGGACACCGACCCGACCGAGCCGACTCCCGAGCCCCCCGAATCCCCGGGACGTCATCCGGATGGTGCCGTAGACGGCCCCGACCGTATGACGTCCGAGGAAGAGCCCGCCGAGCCAGCCCCCACCCCTCCGGGAGGTCATCCGGATGGTGCCGGAACTGGTCCCGACCGGATGACGTCCCGAGCGGCGGCGGGGGAGCCGTACCGGCCGAAGCTGTTGCAGGTGGACGGGCTCGGCTCGGGTTCCGCCGGACGTCGTAGCAAGGCGCGGGGCCGTTCCGGGGCTCGAGTGGGATCGGCTTCAGGGTCTGGGGCATCCGGGTCGCTGCACGTGGTGGCCACGGTGCGGGCCGCAGCCGAACGCCGGGCACTGAGTGCGAGCCGATCCGAACGGCTTCGGGTCGCACCTGAGGACCTGCATCGCTCCGTCAAGGTAGGGCGGGAGGCGAACCTGCTGCTGTTCTGTGTGGATGCCTCCGGATCGGTTGCCGCCCGCAAGCGGATGGCTGCGGTGAAGACCGCGATCCTTTCGTTGCTCGGTGACGCCTACCGACGACGGGACAAAGTCGCGATGATCAGCTTCCGGGGCCGCGCTGCCACCCTCGACCTGCCACCGACCGGCTCGATCGACGTGGCTGCCGCCCGACTCGATGAACTGCCCTCCGGTGGCCGGACCCCGTTGGCCGAAGCGCTCCTGGAAGCCACTGCCGTGCTGCGGCGCGAACGACTGCGCGACCCGAGCCTGCGCCCGTTACTGGTGCTGCTCACCGATGGTCGGGCCACGGCCGGTCCCGACGCGGTAGGGCGCTCCCGCCTGGCCGCCGATCACCTGGCCCGGCTCGGGGTCGCCTCGGTGGTGGTGGACTGCGAGTCCGGACCGCTCCGGCTGGGACTGGCCCGCATCCTGGCCCAGCACTTGGGAGCCGAGTACCTAGGGGTCGAGCATCTCGATCCGGTGCACCTGACCGATACCTTGAGAGGACGGGTCGCCTGATGTCTGGACTGGATTCCCTCACGTTGCGACCGGGCACGGTCATCTTGGTCGGTGGCGGCCCAGGCGACCCAGGGCTGATGACGGTGGCCGGACGCGCCGCTGTCGAGCAGGCCGATGTGCTGCTGGTCGACCATCTGGCACCGCTCGGGGCTTTGGCCTGGGCGCAGCCAGAGGCCGAGGTGATCGATGTGGCCAAGTTGCCGCGCGGCAGCTTCACCCCACAGGAGAAGATCAACCTCTTGTTGGTCGAGCAGGCCCGGGCCGGTCGACGGGTGGTCCGGCTCAAGGGCGGTGACGGGTTCGTCTTCGGTCGGGGGATGGAGGAACTGCTGGCCTGTGCCGAGGCCGGGGTGAGCGCCGCAGTTATCCCCGGAGTCACCTCGGCGGTGGCGGTCCCCAGCCTGGCTGGAATCCCGGTCACCCACCGGGGACTCGTCCAGGGGTTCAGCGTGGTCTCCGGCCACATACCTCCCGACCATCCCGACTGCACCCTGGACTGGTCCGCGCTAGCCCGATCGGGCACCACGCTGGTGGTGCTGATGGGGGTGGCGAATCTACCCGCGATCACGGCCCACCTGATCGCCCACGGGATGGACCGGAGGACCGGGGCGGCAGTCGTCGCGAACGGTGGAATGCCCGACCAGCGAGTACTGACCGGCGACCTGGCCACCATCGCCGAGTCCGCCGCCGATGTCCTACCGCCGGCCATCACCGTGATCGGTGAGGTCACCGAATTCATTACCGAGGAGCAGAACTGATGCCTCAGGGAGTACCGAACGAAGTCCCCAACGACGGGCTCACCACCCGCCAACGCCGCAACCGACCGTTGCTGATGGTGCACACCGGCGACGGCAAGGGGAAGTCCACCGCCGCCTTCGGACTGGCGCTTCGTGGCTGGAACCAGGGCTGGCGGGTCGGCGTCTTCCAGTTCGTGAAGTCCGCCAAGTGGCGGATCGGCGAGCAGACCGTGCTCGAACGGCTGGGTGAACTCCATACCGAGACCGGCGAGGGCGGTCCGGTCGAGTGGCACAAGATGGGTGCCGGTTGGTCCTGGACCCGCAAGCAGGGCGAGGCCGATGACCATGCCCGGGCCGCAGCCGAGGGCTGGGCCGAGATCAAGCGCCGGATCGCCGCCGAGGCCCACGACCTGTACGTGCTCGATGAGTTCACCTACCCGATCCAGTGGGGTTGGGTGGATCTGGACGACGTGGTCAGCACCCTGCGCGACCGTCCCGGCCGTCAGCATGTGGTGATCACCGGACGTCGGGCCGCGCCGGAGCTGTGCGAGGTGGCTGATCTGGTCACCGAGATGACCAAGGTGAAACACCCGATGGACGCCGGCCAGAAAGGACAGCGGGGCATCGAATGGTGAGTGCAGAGTGGTGACCAGACTGCCGCGGCTGGTGATCGCGGCCCCCTCGACCGGGCAGGGCAAGACCACGATCGCGACCGGATTGCTGGCTGCCCTGCACGGGATCGGGCTGGAAGCCTCCGGGCACAAGGTCGGGCCGGACTACATCGACCCGGGTTACCACGCGCTGGCCACCGGTCGCCCCGGTCGCAACCTGGATCCGCACCTGGTCGGGGAGGAGAACATCGTCCCGTTGCTGCTGCACGGTGCCCGGAGCGGACCGCGCAGTGCCGAGATCGCGGTGATCGAGGGCGTGATGGGCCTGCATGATGGCCGGATCGGTACCGACGGATTCGCCTCGACCGCTCACGTGGCAGCACTGACCAAAAGCCCAGTGGTACTGGTCGTCGATGTCTCCCGGATGTCGCGCAGCGTCGGGGCGCTGGTGGCCGGGATGGCCGACTACGACCCGGGAGTCGACGTGGTCGGGGTGATCCTGAACCGTGCCGGATCGGCGCGTAACGTGGCCGAGATCGAGCGCTCGCTGCGGCTTCCGGTGTTGGGGGTGGTGCCGGGTTCCGAGCGGGTCACAGCTCCGTCGAGGCATCTGGGCCTGATCCCGGCTGCCGAGGGAGGCGCGGCGCCCGGCGTGGTTGCGGCACTGGCCGAACTGGTTTCCACACATGTGGATCTGTCGGCTGTGGTGGAGGTGGCGGCTACCGCTCCGGCACTGGACGCAACGCCGTGGGACCCGACCGCTTGGATGACGCCGGTGTCGGGTGAGCCGGTGGTTGCGGTGGCCGGTGGCCGGGCCTTCAGCTTCCGCTATCCCGAGACCGATGAACTGCTGCGAGCGGCCGGATGCCGGGTGATCGAGTTCGATCCGTTGCGTGACCACCGACTGCCCGAGGGCACCAGGGCGCTGTATCTGGGTGGTGGGTTCCCCGAGGTGTACGTCGGCCAGCTGGCCGCCAACCGGGCGCTGCTGAGTCAGATCCGGGGAGCAATCGCAGCCGGGATGCCGACCGTGGGGGAGTGCGCCGGGCTGCTGTACCTGGTGGAGGAACTCGACGGTAGAAGAATGGTCGGTGCGGTGCCCGGTCTGGCCCGGATGAGCAGCCGGCTGACCCTGCGCTACCCGGTTGCCACTGCGGTAGGAGACTCACTTCTGAGCCGAACCGGCGAGACGGTGACAGGTCACGAATTCCATCGCACCCAGGTCGCAGATCTGCCAGCATCGCCTGCCTGGCAGGTCGAGGAAGAGTCGATCGGGATCGCCACCGATACGCTGCACGCCTCCTATCTGCATGTGCACTGGGCCGGGCACCCGCACCTCGCTCAACGCTTCGCAGAGGCAGCGGCGAATGCCTCGGTATCGATCGGCTCCCCCCGGTCGGAGGAGATGCCCGGCATCGTGGCCGAGCCAGGTCTGGTGGACCCGTTGCTGCACCACGGTGACGTGGAGGCCGGGCCGGGTCTGGTGGACTTCGCGGTCAATGTGCACCCCGAGCCCCGTCCCGAGTGGTTGGAGCGGGCCTTGGCAGAGGGACTGCGCGACTCGGGTGGCTACCCCGATATCGGACCGGCCCGGGACGCGCTCGCGTCCCTGCACCGGCGTCGGCCCGAAGAGGTGCTCCCGACCGCCGGAGCCGCCGAGGCGTTCGAGCTCATCGCCCGGATGAAGACCTGGCAGCATCCGGTGGTGGTGCATCCGCAGTTCACCGAGCCCCACGCCGCGCTGCTCCGAGCCGGGTACCAGGTGCAGGTGGTGCAGTGCCGCCCCGAAGACGGTTGGGCACTCGATCCAGCGGCTGTTCCGGAGGAAGCGGACCTGGTCATTCTGGGTAACCCGACCAACCCGACCGGGGTTCTGCACCCGTCAGAGACGATCGCCCGGCTACGCCGTCCGAAGCGGGTAGTGGTGGTGGACGAGGCGTTCATGGACGCGGTTCCGGGCGAGTCGGAGTCACTGGCCGGTGACCGCCGCCGTGGCCTGCTGGTGGTCCGGAGCCTGACCAAGCACTGGTCGATGCCCGGAATCCGGGCCGGGTACCTGCTCGGCAATTCCCGCACGATCGCGGCCCTGGCCGCTGTTCAGGTGCCCTGGTCGGTTTCGACCCCTGCGCTGCGCGCCGCTGCTGCCTGTGTGACTCCGAGCGCGCAGCGCGAGTCCCTGGCCCGGGCACACCGGATCGGCACCTGGCGCGAACATCTGTTGGCCGGGTTGTCGACGCGAGGGATCCAGGTACTGCCCTCCCGTGCTCCGTTCGTGCTGGCCGAGATCGGTGTGGAGACCCGCCAGGAACTGCGCCGCCACGGCATCGCACTACGGCGTGCCGACACGTTCCCGGGGCTGGGACCCGGTTGGTCCCGGATCGCGGTGCGTCCTCCCGAGACCAGCGAACTGTTGCTCGCCACCCTCGATGCGCTGGCAGCCAACGGTGCCTGAGTATTCGCCCCGGGCTGTCGGGCTGGTGCTCGGGTTCGTGGCCGACCGGACCCTGGGTGACCCTCGACGAGGCCATCCGGTGGCCGGTTTCGGGACGCTTGCGGCCCGCTTGCGGAGTCGATGGTGGGCCGATTCGCGGGTTTCCGGGGTGCGCTACTCCGTCTGTCTGGTCGGGGGAGTGACCCTGGCCGGAGTACTCGCCCAACGAGTCGTCCGGGGCCGACCGGCCGCCGAGGCGGCCCTGGTCGCCACGGTCACCTGGGCGGTGCTCGGCGGACGCTCGCTGGAACGCGAGGCGCTGGCCGTGCACTCCTACTTGGCGGCCGATGACCTACCAGGGGCCCGACAGCGGCTGACCCATCTGGTCAGCCGGGACACCAGCGCGCTGAGTGAGTCCGACATCGCCCGGGCGGTGGTCGAGTCGGTGGCCGAGAACACCTCCGATGCTGTGGTCGCACCGCTGGTCTGGGGGGCGGTGGCCGGAGTGCCCGGGCTGCTGGCCTATCGGGCCGCTAACACCCTGGACGCGATGGTCGGCTATCGCAACGACCGGTACCGCAATTTCGGCTGGGCCGCGGCCCGCCTCGATGACCTGCTCAACCTGCCTGGCTCCCGACTCTCCGGGCTCTGTGTGCTGCTGGCCGCTCCTCGTCAGGCCTCGACGGCTTGGCAGGCCTGGCGCCGTGACGCCGCCGCCCACCCCAGCCCCAATGCGGGGGTGCTGGAGTCCACTTTCGCCGCGGTACTCGACCTTGGTCTGGGTGGCCGTAACACCTACGGCAGTGGTGCTGACCTGGTCATCGAGGACCGGGCCCCGATGGGCCGGGGGCGCGCTCCGGTAGCCGCCGACATCGAGCGGTCCTGTCGGTTGGCGACCCGGGTGGGCTGGATCGCCCTCGTGCTCCTAGCTGGTCGTGGACTGTCCACCTCTTCTTCAGGTCGTCGACGCACTGCCGGAGCCGATCCTCTCTGCTGTCAGCAGAACAACTGACGGAGCCGCCCACTCTCGTGTCACGATGAGGAATGGCCGAAACTGCTCCGCGTCCGCGTCTGGTGTCCGGTGTGCCACACGATTCGGATCCCGCGCCGAAGGCGGGGCGGGAACCGCTGTGGCGGCACCTGGTCGGTGATCAGCTGAGGCGGTTGCGTCATGATCGCGGTGAGACCCTGGGTGAGACCGCGAGTCGCGCGGGCGTCTCGCCGCAATATCTCTCTGAGATGGAGCGAGGGGTCAAAGACCCGTCGAGCGAAATGATCGCCGCGGTGGCCAGCGCGTTGGACATCACCCTGGTGGATCTGACCCTCGCGGTGGCCGGAACGCTCCAGCCCACTCGAACCGACATCGCGCAGGTGAACTGCCGAGCCGCGTTGGCGTTGGTGGCTTAACCGAATCATCGGTGCTCGATGACGTGGTCGAGGAGCCCGTAGGCCTGTGCGGTCCGCGCGGTGAAGACGCGGTCCCGGTCCGTATCGACTCGGAGCGTCTCAATGCTCTGCCCGGTGTGATGGCACAGCACTCTCTCGATGTCGGTACGGATACGGACCACCTCGTCGGCCTGAAGAATGAGGTCCGGTATGGCGCCGCGACCTTGAACCGCAGGCTGGTGCAGGACCACCCTCGAATGCGGAAGTGCCGAACGTTTGCCTGCGGCTCCGGCTGCCAGAAGTACCGCGCCGACGGCCACGGCCTCTCCGATGCACGTGGTCGACACCGGCGAATGGATGTACTGGATCGTGTCGTAGATCGCGAGCATCGCGCTCGGATCGCCGCCCTCACAGTTGATATAGAGCTGGATGTCCCGATCAGGATCGTTGGACTCCAGATGCAACAGCTGCGCGATGAGCGCGTTGGCCACGCCGGCGTCGATGGCGCTACCGAGGTAGATGATTCGCTCCGTCAGAAGATGTGAATAGACATCCATGATTCGTTCGCCGCGAGGATGCTGCGCGATGACGTTCGGAATGGTGTAGGTGCTCATGACGCCTCCACGCTGAAGGGGGTGCCGAACCCGGTGCGCTCGTATCCTCGGGGAGCGATCTCATCGAATTTCTGCACGATCGTGTCGATGAACCCGTAGTCACGGGCCTCGGTCGCCGTGTACCAGTGGTCGTGCAGCGAATCCGCGAAGACACGTTCGATGGGCTGGCCGGTGTCCTGGGCGATGCACCCGAGGACGGTGTCGCGTGTGTGTCGAAGATCGTCGGCCTGCAACTCGATATCGACCGCAGTTCCGGCGATACCTGCGGAGCCCTGATGCATGAGAACGCGAGAACTCGGCAGGGCCCGACGCTTTCCGGGGTGTCCTGAGGAAAGCAGGAACTGCCCGGCGCTATACGCGATCCCCAGTACCAGCGTGGACACATCGTTGGGAACGAGGCGCATCACGTCACGGATGGCCAGCATCGAGGGCACCGACCCTCCGGGGGAATGGATCCAGAGGGAGATATCAGTATCCGGATCTTCGGTGGCGAGGGTGATGAGCTGTGTCGAGAGCAAGGTGCCGTTGTCATCGTCCAGTGGCCCGTCGAGGACCAACACCCGCTGCTCGTAGAGATCGCGGCGGGCTCGGGCATCGAAGAGTGGCGGATTCTGGTGATCGGTCATGCGTCAAGGCTGTCGGTCCAGTCGGTCGTATACCACTGATTCTGCTGAGGGCAGGTCTGCCCTCAGCAGCGCAGGCAGGCACTCGATTGGCACACCTCTCGGGCACTCGTCCTGTGCCGGGGGTTCCTGATACGAAGGGGGAACATGAGGTTGAACAACCATTTCGTTGGTACAGGAGGCGTACATTGGGTTCCATGACCACGCTGCCCGAAGGTACCCGTCGCAAGGATGCGCGGCTGGCCATGCGTCTCACTCCGGGCCAAGACGCCCTGATCCGGGATGCCGCTGCAGTGACCGGGCAGTCACTCACCGAGTTCGTCACCACTGCGGCGGTAACACGTGCCGAGCAAACGCTCGCCGATCGCCGCGTGTTCCAACTCGATGATGGCGCTTGGACTGAGTTCGCTGCGCTTCTTGATCGCCCGGCCAAACGAATTCCGGAGCTTGCGCAACTATTCAATGAGCCTGCGCCTTGGGACGGGTGACTCCGCAGCAACCGCGTCCGATTGAACCGTCCGACAACACCTCGAACTTCGACTCAGGCGAGGAGTCCCTGGATCGGTATCTCGCTGAACGGGCCCTACCCAACCACCTGGCCGACCTCGGTCGTTGTTACGTCTGCACGGACGTGGATAGTAGCCAGGTTCTTGGCTACTACACGCTTTCGGCAGTCGCGGTCGAGCGCGCTGACCTTGCGGGCGCGGTGCGCCGCAACGCGCCCAACCCAGTCCCTGCCGTCCTGTTGGGCCGTCTTGCAGTCGACACGAAGGCCCAGGGGATGGGACTTGGCCGCTTCCTGGTCCGTGATGCGATCTTGTCGACGCTCGCTGCTGCCGACCGTATCGGTGTGCGGGTCCTGCTCGTCCACGCACTCCACGCGGAGGCTGCCGGTTTCTACGCGATGCTCGGTTTCAGACGTTCCCCAACCGATGGGCTGCATCTGTACCTATTGCTTGCCGACGCCCGCAGGTCACTCGGCGGCTGAACGGTCCCTACTGATATGATGGATTCATCAATTCATACATTGGAGGGTCCTTGGTTTCCCAACCGCTCGGCGCTCAGGCCCCGCTGTACGAGATCAAGGCCAACCTGTTCAAGGCCCTGTCCCATCCCTATCGGGTCCGGCTGCTGGAGATCCTGTGTGAGACGCCCGATGAGCCACGGCAGGTCAGTGAGCTGATCGCGGTGACCGGGCTCGAGGCCTCGCACCTGTCCCAGCACCTGGCGGTACTACGCCGGCACGGGGTCGCCTGTGCCGAACGTCGCGGCAGCGCGGTCTACTACCGGATCGCGCACCCCAAGGTGGCCGAGTTGCTGGCCATCGCCCGGATCTTTCTGATCGACACGTTGAGCGCCACGCATGACCAACTCGCCATCGCGCGCGAACTACCCGACCTATGAGGTTCTCCGCACTTCTGCCCCAACGCGCTGACCTCGATCCGCTGCCCGGTTCCTGGCGCGGTGATGTCACAGCCGGTCTGACGGTCGGCATCGTGGCGCTGCCACTGGCCCTGGCATTCGGTGCCAGTTCCGGCGTCGGTGCCGCAGCGGGTCTGGTGACAGCGGTCGTTGCGGGATTCGTCGCGGCCGTGTTCGGTGGCTCGCACATCCAGGTGTCGGGTCCCACCGGCGCGATGGCGGTCGTCCTGGCGCCGATCGTCGCGACTCACGGCGCCGGCAGCGTCGCCCTGGTTGCCGTGATGGCCGGCATCATCCTGGTGATCGCCGCAGTCTTGAAGCTGGGTCGTGCGATTAACTTCATCCCCTGGCCGGTGATCGAAGGTTTCACCGCGGGGATCGCGATCATCATCTTCGCCCAACAGGTGCCCTCGGCCTTCGGGATGCCGGTCGACATCGGCAGTAATGCCGCCTCGGCCGGGTGGCGCGCGGCATCGGATGCGTTGAGATCACCCTCCGCCGGCACGTGGTGGAGCCTGGCGACGGTCGGTGTGGTCGCCGCGATCATGATCATTTCCCGCCGCGTCCACCGAGCGATCCCCGGTTCGCTTCTGGCCATCGCGGTGGCCACGGTGCTGGCTGAGTCCTTCGACGCCCCCTTGACCCGGATCGGCATCCTGCCGGACGGGTTGCCCGCCCCTGAAGTGCCGACCGCTGATCTGGGCGCGATGGGAACCCTGCTCGGCGCGGCGCTCACGGTGGCCGCGCTGGCTGGGATCGAGTCGTTGCTCTCGGTCAAGGTCGCCTCGACGATGTCTGACACCGGCATCCCGCAGCCTGATCGTGAACTCGTCGGCCAAGGGCTCGCCTCGATCGCCTCGGGACTGTTCGGCGGGATGCCGGCCACCGGTGCGATCGCACGCACCGCGGTCAACATCAACGCGGGTGCGCGTAGCAGGCTGGCCTCCATCGTGCATGCCGCACTTCTGCTGGCTGTCGTCTATCTGCTGGCGCCGATGGTGTCGCGGATTCCGTTGGCCGCGCTGTCCGGGGTGCTGATGGTCGTCGCGGTCCAGATGGTCAACGTCGATGCGGCCCGGGCGATCGCGCGCTCCACCCGGTCGGGGAGCCTCATCTATCTGGTGACGGCCTTCGTGACCGTCGCCTTCGACCTGATCGAGGCCGTGGAGATCGGTGTCGTCGTGGCCGGGTTCTTCGCGCTGCGGGCGATCGCCGTGAGCGCTGGCGCCCAGCGCGAGCCGCTCCCCGGGCCGGCCCGCGAGGGTGACGAACGGATCGCCTTGTTCCGGCTCAACGGATCGATCTTCTTCGGCGCGGCCGATCGCGTCCTCGATGAGGTATTGCACACCGATGGTGTGGATGTCGTCGTCCTGCGCATGTCACAACTCACGCTGCTCGACGCCACCGGCGCTCGTAAGCTCGGGGAGTTGATCGCGGCGCTGGAGCGTCGCGGAATCACGGTCCTGATCAAGGGCGTGCAGGACCAGCATCTCGCTCTCGTCTCCAGCACCGGGGCGCTTGACTCGCTGCGACACGTCAACCATCGGTTCGACGAACTGGAACCCGCGATCGCTCACGCCCGCTCACACCTCGGTAGCTGAACCGTCCGTAAGGCGGATGGCGCGCGCCAACCGATGCTCAGACACGGGATCACCCGCCACCAGGTGCTCGCTCACCACGCGCTCGGCTGCAGCGGGGGAGACCTGGCCGTACCAGACATCGTCGGGCTGGACCGAGACGACCGGGGCGTTGTTGCAGGGAAACTGGCATCCGGTCTGGGTGAGCAGCACGTCGTCGTCACCCAGGCCATGTTCCATCAGCGCCAGGATCAGCGCCTCGTTGCTCTGCTCCGCCCCGGCGGCGGTGCAGCGGGGGCCACGGCAGACGAAGACCTGGTGCCGATGGCCCGGGATCTCATCCCAGGCCGCGGAACGGAGCCCGGGCTCGGTACCGGCGACGGGGCGGGCCGTAGCCACCGCCGCCTCCCACTCGTCGGGGCCGGCGACCAGCCGGGGCGCGGTAAGCACCTCCGGAGGCTGAGCATGGCTGCGCCACCACTCGGCCGCCACCCGACGCAGCCAGGAGACTCCGGGACCGGTACGGGATCGTCCCAGCCCGACCAGCACGATCCGCTCGGCACCGGCGTCCGCGAGTCGGGTGAGTTCGCTGCTCAGGCCGGGTGAGGCCAACTGCAGGAACGCCAGCGAGGCGCCCACCGATCGGGCGAAGGCCAGGCATCCGTCCCGATCGGCGGTCTCACCGGCGGACATGCCGACCAGTACGTGGTGGGTCCTCATGAGATCTCCTCCAGATGGGTGTCCCAGACCAGGTGCGGACGGTCCAGGCGTGGGTGGGTGCCGAGCGCGGCCCGGATCCGATACACCTCGGCGAGCAGGTCCGTCTCCAACGTGTCGGACACGGTGCCGGCGCCGGCGACCCGACCTGCCTTGAGCACCACCACCTCGTCACAGAAGGCGGTGGCCAGTTCCAGGTCGTGCAGGGCCGCCACACAGGTGATGTCGAGGCTGCGGACCAGGCTGAGGAACTTCAACTGTTGTCCCACATCGAGATGGTTGGTGGGTTCATCGAGCAACAGCACCTCGGGCTCCTGGGCCAGTGCCCGAGCCAGATGCACCCGCTGACGTTCGCCACCCGAGAGGGTGCGCCAGGAGCGTTCGGCCAGATGTGCCACCTGGACCTGGTCCATCGAACGGGCCACCACCTGCTCGCCGCGGGGGTCGCTGGCTGCCCCCAGGAACCGCCCCCGGTGCGGCAACCGGCCCAGCGTCACCACCTGTCGGACGGAGAGGTCGGCACTGGCCTCGGTGTGCTGTTCGACCAGGGCGATCCGGCGGGCTCGTTCGCCCTCCCGCCAGCCGAAGACGTTCTGGTGTCCCAGTCGCACCTCACCGGTATCGGGACGACGTAGCCCGGCCAGCACGTGCAACAGCGTGGTCTTACCCGATCCGTTGGGACCGAGCAGCCCGGTCAGTCGACCTCCGCTGGCCCGCAGGTCCACCTGCTCCAGGATCTGCTGCCCGCCCAGGCTCAGGCCGATTCCGTCGGCCACCACGTCCGGGCAGGAGTCGTGGGTGCAATCGCTGCGGTGACTCATCGAGCACTCCTTCGGGTCATCAACCAGATCAGGACCGGGACCCCGACCAGGGCGGTGACCGCCCCGACCGGGATCTCGGTACCGGACACCACCGAGCGGGCCGCGGTATCGGCCCAGACGAGCAGTACCGCGCCGGCCCAGGCCGCGGCGGGCAGCAGCAGCCGGTGTCGCTGCCCGACCAGGGGCCGGACCAGATGTGGCACCACCAGCCCCACGAACCCGATCGCCCCGGCGAAGGCGACCCCGACCGCGGTGGTCAGCGCGGTGATCACGTACAGGAACCACCTGGTCGCGGTCACCGGCACGCCGAGTGTGCGGGCCGAGGTCTCGCCGAAGGTGAAGCCGTCCAGCCGGTCGCTGTAGAGCCAGAAGAGCAGCAGCCCCACTCCGGCGGTGGCAACCAGCAACAGGCTGGAGTCCCAGCGCAACCCGGCCAGCGAACCCAGGGTCCAGCTCAGTACCCGCCGGGCGGCGTCGCCGTCCCCGGTCAGCACCACGACCGAGGTCCAGGCACTACACAGATAGGCCACGGCGACCCCGGCCAGTACGGTCCGGGCCGGGGTCAGCCCGCCCCGACCGGCGGAGGCGATCAGCAGTACCGCGGTCAGTGCGACCAGAGCACCGATGAACGCGGCCACCGACAGAGCGGTGGTGCCGACCAGGCCACCCACGCCGACGCCGAGCACGATCACCGTGACGGCGCCGACGCTGGCCCCGCCGGAGACCCCCAGCAGGTAGGGGTCGGCCAGGTCATTGCGGGTCAGCGACTGCAGCACCACACCGCACATCGCCAGCACCGCACCGACCGCGGCGGCGCCGAGTACCCGGGGCAGCCGCAACTGCCAGACCACCTGGTCCTCCAGCATGCTGACCGGGAGTCCGCCCAGAGGTGCCTCGCCCAGCCCGATCCGGCGGCCCAGCACCGCGAGAACCCGGGGGACCGGGATGTCGACAGAGCCGATCCCCAGGGCGAGCGCGGCAGAGAGCAACAGCATCCCGGTAGCGCTCAGCACGATGAGCAGGCCGACGGAGACTCCCCGACCTGCGACGTTCATCGACTCAGGCCCAGGTCACCGATCTGCCTGGCGACGCTGGTGGCTCCGTCGACCAGCCGCACCCCGGCGGTGGACTCGGAGAACGGCACCACGACGAAGGCGTTCTTCTTGACCGCGGTCAGGTTCTTCAGGACCGGATCTGAGGCCAGGTACTTCTTCTTGTCCGCGGCACTGTCCCAGGCTGCGTCGGCGAGCACGATCACGTCGGGATCGGCGGCCAGCACGTCCTCCCAGTTACCGTCGCCCCAGGCACCATCGAGGTCGGCGAAGACGTTGTCGGCGCCGATCGCATCCAGCACCAACTGCGGACCGCCGGCATTGCCGCCGACGAACGGGGTCTTGGTATTGGAGTCGTACCAGAGCACGCTGAGGTCACGAGCGACCTGTTCCTGCTTCAACGACTCCAACTCGGTGCGCTGCTGCTCGACCAGGGACGCGGCTCGTTCCGGATGTCCCAGGGCGGTGGCTACGTCGTTGACCTCGCCCCACACCGAGTCGAAGGAGATCTCGGGACGCTGGCTCTTGTCATCGCATCCGAACGGAGAGAGGTAGGAGGCCACCTGAGCGGCATCCAGCTCCGTCTGGGTGCCGGCCACCTCGGGGGCGAACGCACTGGCGTAGGAGGCGTAGGCGAAGTCGGGAGCGGCGGCCAGGAACTTCTCGTGCGAGGGGTACTCCTTGGCCAGGACCGGGACCTGGTCGTAGGCGGCCTGCCACTTCGTCGGTACCGCATCGTCGAGGTAGGCGGTGCCCGCCAGCTGGTCGGCCAGGCCCAGCGCCAGGACCACCTCGGTTGCGCCCTGGTTGAGAGTGACCACCTTGCTCGGGGCCTGCTCCAGAGTGGAGGTGTGGCCACAGGCGGTCACCTCCACTGGGAAGGCGGAGGCGGTGGTGGCGGCCGGATCGGCCTGCTTCTGCGTCGGGGAACCGGCGCAACCGGCGAGCAGGATGATGGATACGGCGGTGGACAGTACGGCTGCGGGCAGCACGGAACGACGAGACACAAGTTCTCCAAACCCTCGTGGAATACAACGCGCCGTGGCCGGTCTCCTGGCTTTCGCATCAACACTGCGGGGCCGACCTTCCCGCCCGGTAAGGGGCAGTGGTCCTGACCGATCAAGGATCGGTCAGCAAGGGCCGCGCAACTCCGCGACTACAGTGGCGAGGGCCGCGTCGGCATTGAACCGACTTCCCGAACACCACGGCATCGGCAAGGTACCAACCGAGGGTCGGCACTGTCGCATCGGGTCTGGGGCACCGGGTCGGAGGTGGGCTTAATCAGGCAGTCACGGCTGCACGGACCATCGCCGAAGCGACCCACGGCGTCTGCTCACGCGAGATCGGCGCATGTACGCCTTCTGTTTGGCCCTCGTCTCTACGATCCACCCCGCACGTGTCGAGGAGGCCAAGATGTGTATAACACGTGTGTTATGATTGGTGGGTGTGGAAGGTTCTCAAGCACCCCGACGCTGAGCCCGAATACGACGCTCTCGATGCACGTGAGGCGCTCGCGGTCGACAACGCTGTGGCCAAGTTAGAGCAGGCAGGTCCTGCGCTGCCCTTCCCGCACAGCAGCAATGTCCAAGAAGCCGATGACCTCCGGGAGCTCCGACCCCGCGGCGGCAGGTCCAGAACCAGGGCGTTCTACCGGCAGTTCCGGAGAGTCTTCGTTATCGGAGCGATTGGATCCGAAGCGCAGGTCGATCCCAAGAGCTTCAAGAGAGCTGTTCGGAATGCCGAGCGTCGACTCGATGAAATTGAGGAGTGAGCACCATGAAGTTGTCTGATCTGTCTCAGCACAGCGATCACGCGAGCAGTCGACGAGACACCGACGCTGCCTATGCTGCTGAGGCTGACCGGCTCGCTCTTGCGGACGCCGTGTCCGTGGCTGTCGTGAAGTACCGGGCGATGAAGGGCATCTCTCAGACCGAGTTCGCTGCCGCGCTGGGGTGGAAGCAGCCACAGGTCGCCAGGTTAGAGCGCGGCGACGTTCAGCCGTCTCTGTCGACATTAGAGAGACTGGCTCGCGCCGGCATCCTCGTGGTTCATGTCGACCAGCGCGGCACCGTGGTGGAGCGGCTCACTGCCTGATGCTGGATAGCTATTTCGGGCGGTCACCCGTGAGCAACGATCGATCGAAGCCCTCCAGCGGGTATAGGCTGCCCGGGCGAGCCTCAGGAAGCCGGTGGAAGTCCGGCACAGTCGCGCTACTGTGACATCGCCTCAGTTCACACCCCCCCGGGTGGAACGAAGCGGTGGAGTCAGACCCTGGCGTTCGCGATACGAATCCCAACGTTTCAGGGCGCATCACCCTGAGGAGGACTCCATGTCGCAGATCTCTGCTGCCCCACTCACCGGCGCACCGGGTGTTCAGATCCCCACCGTTCCGCTCCGCGAGCTCGCCCCCTGGGCGATCTTCTTCGGCCTGCTGGCCGTGCTGGTCATCTTCTTCATCAGTGCCGATCAGGGCGCGATCTCGATCCCGTCGGGCAACGCCATCCACGAGTGGGTGCACGACGGTCGTCATCTGCTCGGCTACCCCTGCCACTGACCGACCTACCAGCCCAGAGAGAGAACTGTCGTGACTGCACGTAATTTCCTGGTCCGTGGCCTGTTGGCCGGTCTTGCCGCGTTCTTCATCGCCCATCAGGTCGGTGAGCCCCATGTTGAGAAGGCGATCGCCCTCGAAGAGGCAGGGTCCGCTGCCCGAGAGGCGGACACCCATACCCATGCCGGCGAAGCCTCGGCCGGACACTCGCACAGCGAGGACGGCACCGAGGTGAGCCGGTCCAACCAGCGCACCTGGGGGCTGCTCACCGGAAGTCTCACGGTCGGGGTGGCGCTGGGTGGCGTGATCGCCCTGCTGGCCGCGGGTGTGGCCGGGCGGATGGGGCGACTCAGCGTCGCCCAGTCCACTGCCGTGGTCACCGTGATCGGGTTCGTGGCGTTCGCGCTCGTCCCCTTCCTCAAGTACCCCTCGACTCCACCGGCGGTAGGCGATGGGGACACCATCGGTGAGCGCACCACGTACTACTTCGTGTTCCTGTTCATCTCGCTGTTGGCAGCGGTGGCCAGTACCGCATTGGCGGTGAGGTTGCGAGACCAGATCGGCACCTATACCGCCGTGCTGATCGGGATCGCTTCCTATCTGATCGTGATGGTCGTCGTCGGGCAGTCGATGCCGACGGTCAACGAATTGGGCGACTTCCCGGCCGACACGCTGTGGTACTTCCGCCGGGCCTCTCTGTACACCCTGGTCACCATGTGGGCCGTGATCGGCGTCGTGCTGACCGGTGTCTTGGGTCGACTGGCCCGGATCGAGGGGGAGCGGACGGCCGCACTGGCCCAGCGCCGGGAGTTGGCCGCGAGCATCTGACCCACCGAACCCGATCGGGGCTCGGGCAACCGAGGGGTCGGTCGCCCGAGTCCCGATCGCTCTCCACGCGCGGTCGGATGGTCCACGTTGTTGAGTTCGTCCTTGGTGTGAACGAGACTGCCGAACGTGAACTGGCATCGGAGCACCTGAAGTGGCCCGCGAAATGGACCGCGGTCGGCGTCACCCAGATCGGTGGCGGGATGCCCGGTGTCCGGATCGAGATCCGGGTGTTGGCCTTCTGTCCGGTCCGGTCACTCGACTGAACTGCTTCAGTTCATCGCTCCCGGGCGTTCAGCACCCACCGGATCGCACGGTCGAGGTCGTGGGTGACCCGCACATCGGGCTCGGGCGCCGGACGGTTGACCACGACGACCGGGACTCCGAGTTCGGCGGCGGCCTGCATCTTGGACCGGGTGAAGGTGCCGCCCGAGTCCTTGGTGACCAGTACATCGACCGCATGTTCCTGCATAAGTGCCCGGTCACCGGCCAGCGTGTAGGGGCCTCGGCTGGTGAGCAGGGTCCAGTCGGGTGGCAACAGCAGATCCGGTACATCGACCACTCTGGCCAGCACGGCTGCGGTGCGCAAGCGTGGCACGAACCGGGCCAGTTCCTGACGGCCCACGGTAATGAACGGGCGACGCCCCAGCTCGGCTGTCACCCGGGCTGCCTCGTCATGGGAGTTCACATAGCTCCACGCCGGGTCAGGCTCCCAGCCCGGACGCTCGAAGCGCAGCAGTGGTACCGCCTCGGCCCGGCAGGCGGCCACCGCATTGGCGCTCATGCCCCGGGCGAAGGGATGGGTGGCATCCACCACTAGGTCGTATTCGGCTAGCGCGGCTCGAAGGCCCGGGACTCCGCCGAAGCCGCCGATTCGGACCGCACCTACCGGGAGCCGTGGCCGGGCCACCCGCCCGGCCAGCGAGGAGACGACCGGAATGCCTGCGTCGACCAGCTGGGCGGCCAGAGCGCGTGCCTCACCGGTGCCGCCCAGTAGCAGTACCCGGGGAGTCATCGGATCACCCGAAGACCGGCCGGAGCCCCGTGCCGGGCCAGGTCGAGCAGCGCGTCCACGTCCAGGTGGGCCTCGACCAGATCGCCGAGCAGGTCCAACCTGCGTTCCCGGGCGGCCGGGAACGACACCCCGCTGGGGGCCAGCCCGGCGACCTCGCGCAGGAATGCGCTCCGGAAGTCGTCGCCCTCCAACGAGCCGTGCCACATGGTGCCGAAGACCAGGCCCTGCCGCGCCCCGGCCAGGAACTCCTCGGCCCCCGGCCCCCGGGTGACCCGGCCGTGATGGATCTCGTAGCCCGAGGTGGTCGCACCCAACGCGGTGCCGGTCGGCAACCGCAGCACCTTCTCGGCTGAGAATACGGTGTCCATCTCCAGCAGTCCCAGGCCGGGCACCTCGGCGCCCGGGTCACCTTCCGCCCCCTGCGGATCGCTGATCGTATGGCCTAGCATCTGGAACCCGCCGCAGATCCCGAGCAGTGCCCGCCCGGAGGCGACATGCCGGGTGATCGCCCGGTCCAGGCCACGCTCCCGCAGCCAGGCCAGGTCACTGATCGTGGCCCGGGTGCCGGGCAGTACCACCAGATCGGCATCGGCCAGGTCACGCGGGTCGGAGGCGAAGACGACGTCCAGGTCGGGCTCCAGACCGAGCGCGTCCACGTCGGTGAAGTTGCTGATGCGGGGGAGTCGGAGCACCGCAACCCGGAACCGGGCCTCGCCCGAGGAGCGGCGACCATCCAGATCCAAGGCGTCCTCCGAGTCCAGCCACAGGTCCGGGTGCCAGGGCAGCACACCGTGGAACGGGCGTCCGGTACGGGCGGTGAGATCCGCCAGTCCCGGCTCGAGCAGGGACACCTCTCCCCGGAACTTGTTGACCACGAACCCGGCCACCAACGCCTGGTCAGCCGGGTCCAGCAGGGCCAACGTGCCGTACAGCGAGGCGAACATGCCGCCCCGGTCGATGTCGCTGACCACCACCACCGGCAGATCCGCATGCCGGGCCAGACCCAGGTTCACGTAGTCCCCGGCCCGCAGGTTGATCTCGGCCGGGGAGCCCGCACCCTCGGCGACGATCACCTCGAACCGGGCGGCCAGGTCGTCGTAGGCGGCATGGGCAGCGCTGGCCAGGTGCTGGCGTCCGGTGCCGAAGTTCTTCGCATCCACCGTGCCGGTCGGGTGCCCCAGCACCACCACGTGGCTGCGCCGGTCCGAACCGGGCTTGAGCAGCACCGGGTTCATCGCCGGTTCGGGGATCACCCCGGCTGCCAGTGCCTGGACCCACTGGGCCCGTCCGATCTCGGCGGTGGCACCCGGGCCCCCGGCCGGGTCGGCGCACACCATCGAGTTGTTGGACATGTTCTGGGCCTTGTACGGGGCCACGTCCACGCCTCGACGCCGCAACGCCCGGCAGAGCCCGGTGGTGACCACCGACTTGCCCGCGTCCGAGGTGGTCCCGGCGATCAACAGCCCGGTCATCGGGTTGCCTCGGGTGCCCGCAGTAGATAGGCATCCATCACCCAGCCGTCGACCGTGCGGGCGCGTTGTTTGGCGCCGGGCAGGAGACCAGCCACATCGGCGACGGTACCCGAGATCAGTGCCTCACCGGGGGCACCGAGATTGGCGCCCCACCAGATCGACCAGTGCCCCAGGCCGCTCAGATCCGGCACGGAGCCGAGCATCACCACCAGATTCGACTGCCCGGCGGCGATGTCGGACCGAAGCCGACGGGCGGTGGTGACATGAACCGGGGTGCCCACCGGATGCAGCACGATCCGCCCGTCCACAGTGGCGTAAACGACCCACCACTC
>CAYNFY010000014.1:0-58919 GCA_964396585.1 uncultured Nocardioides sp. | reverse complement strand
GCCATGATTTCAGACCACCAAGCGTTTCAGAACTTACGACGCGCACCACTAGATCTTTCCAAACGACTCCTGGATGGTGCGGAGGTTCTGCTTGGTCTGGTTGACGACAAAACGGTACTTGTAGGCCTTCTTCGGGCGAATGGTTATCTGCGCCTTGCCCTTTTTGTTGAGTTTGATCTTGCGGACGGTCTTCCATTTGCCCATCTTGGCCTGGAGGATCGGTCGCGGAGCCTTCAGCCACTTATTCTTGCCGGGGTTGAAACGTTGCGCAACGACCTTGACTCGGAGCTTGTGGGCGCCGGGGCCGATTCGCTTGAATTCCCACTTGTGCATCCTGACGGCTGCACGGAGGGGCTCAACGACACTCTGGGTACCTGCGCCTCGCAGCTGGATTGTGCCGAGCCCCCAGGCTCGGTCGTATCGAATATAATCTTCGCCGGTGGGAGCCAAGAGGAGCGGAGTGGTGACTCTCACCGAGCCGTTGATCAGTACTTGCATGGGTGTGCCTGTCGGAGCATCCGTGAGAACCCAAATCAACTGACCGTTCTGCCCGACTATTTGAGGACCGATCAAGATGGTGGTGGCGTTTGCGTTGGCCGCACCGGCTCCAACCAACGTCGCTGCACTCAGCAAGAGACCGGTGGTGACGGCAACGAATTTTCGGGTGAATCGGTGATGCGCGCTCATTCAGGCTCCAAGACTCAAGGGGGACTGCTACCCGCGAGATCCTTGGGTAGACTCATCTTGAGCGTTGCATAAAGCGCTCACCAATCTCTCACAAGGCGCTCACGCTCCGACCTGACTTGAGTCGGAATGCCTAGCCTGGCGACCTCCACTTGCTTTCTTTTGCGGGTACTGCATCTCACGGGGTGCGGAGGGAGCTCGTCCTGACCTCGAGTGCATCTGTTACCGGGCCCTGCGAGTCTCGGAGTGGGTTCGAGACGGCAACGAGTTCTGTCGTGTACGCATTCGTGATCGGGGCCACGACCATCAGGGTGGTGGCAGGCGCCGTCACCTTGGTGCCGGTATTCGGGTCGTCTCGCTCCTCGTCGCGGCCCAGTGCAAGGCTGTTGACGGTGATGACGGTGCTGCCGACGTCCTTGGCCAGCGAGTTCGACGCCAGGTGTTGCCACCGATACGCGACGATCGGCGGCGCCACGACCGGTGCCAGCACCAAGGAGACGCCAAGTTCACGGAGCATGGCACCGTCCTGAGTCAGATGGTCGAGGTCCTCGCATACGAGGATGGCGACGCGGCCGACACGGCTCTCGATGACGGTCAGTTTCTTCCCCTGGATCATGCCCTCGCCTAGGACGACCTCCGGTGCTGAACTCAGCCCGAAGGAGGCGCGATGGTCAGGCACTATCGTGAATCCGTGCCGCTTGTCTTGGACGGCGATGACGGTGCCCGTGCGCCCGTCGAGCAGCACGGCCCGGTTCGGGCCCAGGGCGGTCCCGGACGCGGTCAGGACCCCCGGCGTCGGTGCGGACGCGCCAGGGTGGGGGCCGGTCACGTTGCCGGTGCCGACCAGGACCCAGTCCGGCCCGCCGGGTGAGCACGCGGCTTGCCACGCAGCCAGGATGTTGTCATTCAGTGTGGCCTCCGGAACGAGCGCGATGCGGGCGCCGGAACCACGGAACGCCGCCATCCCCCTCCCTGCTCGTCTCTCCAAGGCTTGTTTTGGTGCGCACACATAGACGTCGACGCCTGTTGCGGTCATCTGGTGCGCCAGCTCGATCTCGCCGGGTGCTGCGAACGGGATCTGTGCGATCGGGACCACCCCGTCGGCGGGGGCGGTGACGTCGTAGCACTGATGGGTGGTGGCATGCAGGTTGATCTGGGTGCAGCGCCGCCAGGTGTGCGCGGAAACCCTGACGGTGTGGAAGACCTCGTCCAGCGTTGTCGAGGTTGCCCGGGGGCGGCCTGCCTCGACATAGCGGGGGAGGACGGCGCCCTCGATCGTGGAGTTGAACTTGCCGGTACGCAGGAATCGTCCGCGCAGGGTCATCGAAAGACGGTCGGTTGCGAACGACATCGGCGTGCCGCGTTGGAGCGCCTTGTCGAGTGCCGAGAGGATGCCGAGAAGTCGGACCGGAGTGGCGGAGGCGATGGCGGCGGCGTCGACCTGCCCGGTCCGCATTATCTGGTCCCAGGTGTCAGTGAATGAGGAGGATCGGTCGGGTTCGAAGGTCCATTTCTGCAACTCACCTGCTACCGGGCTCTCCACAGAGAGACGGTCGTACGCCACGGCGAAGGCGTCACCTGGATCCATGCTGCGAGGATACTTGACATATACTTGACATGTCAGCAAAGTTCTTCACAGGAGGTGAATTTCTATGACCACCGAGCCCACGTGCTCCGGCACCAAGAAGTCTGACGCTGTCAACGAGGCCAGCCAGACTGAGCGTCCCATCGGCGCGGCGAAGCCGACTGGTAACGCGCGGGTCGAGGAAGCTATCGCTCACGTCCTGAGCGAGGGGCGCACCCTGCTCGCGACCACCGGTACGGTCGACGCCGTCTGGGTAGACGGCCTCACAGCAGTAGTCATCGACACGTTGCTGACGACCGAATCCGATGGTGTCTGTGAACTTGAGAGTGAGCTCGCCACGTTCGCCGCAGAGCTGCGAGCAGGCCAGGGCGACGACATCGCCGGCGCCAAGTTGGAAGTCCTGCGACGTATCGCCCACCTCGGGGCACAAGCGCTCAGTCCTCGGGAAGCCGCGCGAAGCATCGAGCCGAACACGCACGCAGGGAACCTCCTCATCCTCCTCGATGAGAGCGACGATGAGGTGTTCAATGACGTACTCGCGGAGCAGTTTGGTCTGCACGCGACCCAGCTCAGCCACATCACCAACAGATTGACCGGCCAAGGGCTCATCCGCCGGACTAAGTACGGCCGACGAGTCAGTTGGTCGCTGACAGCCGCCGGCGAGCTCGCCGCCGAGCAGATCAAGGAGCGTGATGGTTCGACCAGGCCGGACGACACGGTCACCGCGACGACGCCAGCTGAGTTCGAGGACGCAGTACACAGGTCTGTCGACGCGCTCGAGATCGACACGCCGCATGCGGAAGACGCCTGGTACGTCCGGGCGACCCTCGATCGCATGAGCGGTGTAGACGTCTTCGGGTCCACAGAGCTGCCGTCGGTTCTTTTCCCAAGCTCATTGCAAGACGCTGCCTACATTCGTAGCGACCTGGCCAAGACCTTGGTCCGGTTCTACCGCCTCGCGTCGCGCAGACACCAGCCTCCCGGAACCGAACCTAGAGGACTGCACATCGCCGGGTCATACGTTCAGAGAACCGGTCTCGGACAATCCGGCGCCGAACTCGAAGATGCCTGAGTGAGCCCGAGTCATGTGTTCACGCGCCCAATCAACGAGCTGACACGTGACCCGAGACGAATGCGGAGACGACTGCGGCCGAATCGACGACCTGCGCTATATAGCTGTCCATGAATCGTTCGGCTGCGTCTTGATCCTCTTGGGACATCGCAGCCGTCGCGTCGCCGATGACGTACTGGCGGTAGCCGAGGTCGAAACCGGCACCCGCCGTGAGCAGCACGCAGGCGTTGGTGACGACGCCGCAATAGATCACCGTGTCGATGCCGAGGGCGCGCAACTCCTCGTCCAGTCCGGATGACACGAAAGCACCGGAGCCGCTCTTGACGATGGAGAGGTCGCCTGGCTCGGGCCCGAGCCCGGTAAGCACCTGGCTCGCCCAGGTTCCCTCGCGCGCGTCGCTGAGGGTCATATAGGGCTGAAATGCCGGCACGACGTCCGAGTAGTCGTCGGCTTCACTCGCCAGGCGGGTATGGACGACCAGCGCGCCCGCGGCACGGGCCGCCGGTAGCACCGCCTGCAGGTTGGGCAGCACGCGTTCGGCACAGCGCTGGGTGATGTAGTCGTAGTCTTCGCGCGAGCCGACCTCGAGGAGGCCCTGCAGCGAACTTCCCTCGGGATGGGCCTGCCAGTTGATCAAGTCGATCAACACGACGGCACAGGTGGTCGGATCGAACCCCGCCCAGGGTTGCCCCGGAACGAACCGTCGCGCGTTGTACCAGCGCGCGGACTTCGCTTCAGACATTGGACTCGGCATCGCGACCTCCAACGATGGATGTGATTAATCAGACAATAACATTTCGAGCGCAGACCTGGCCATGTCAAGTGACTCAGATGTCTCGAAGTGGACAAGAGTGATAATGTCATACTGTTGCTGGTGTCAGTCAAGGCCTGCGAGTCGCCCGTGCATCGAGGTGTCCCAGTCGCCACTGGGCCACGTGGGCCGACGGCGGTGCCACCCCCCGGGTGCGCCGATGAGGCAGCCTTCCTGGCTGAGGATGTTTCGTCTGATCTGACCCAGGAGTCTCCCGGCGCCTGCTACAGCCAGAGGTGGTCTCTGCTGGGCGACTTACGTGACTCGTACTGGGGGTGCTGCCGCCCCCGAGGGCGGTCAAGTCCCGGCGGGTTCAGTGCCGTTCGTTGTGCGGGCAGTGGCCCCGGCCGTATTTGCGATGGCAGCGCAGGGCGCGTCGGAATTTTCGGAGTCGGTGCAGCATCGATCACTTTCGAGGTGGGGGAGGGACTGGGTGGGGTGCTCCTAGGATCGCCGATCTGGGTGGTCAATGGCTATGGCGTGATCGGCCTATTCCGGTCTGGTTCGGTCGTGGCTTTTGAGACGTAGATCACCTGATGCAGGCGATGGTCATGTCGACGCGCGACCACGCTCGCGGGGGCGGAGCCAGGGGAGTTCTCCGGGGTGAGAGTGTTCGATGACGACACGAGGAGTTCTTCTGGGCGGTCCCTGTCTGTCACCGGACGGCTGCCTTGCGTGATGAGACTCGAGGAGTACCACTCTCCGAGACCTCGAGGGACATCATGCGACTCCAAGCCCGCGGACTGGCTGCCACCATGGCCGGCATCATCGGTATGTCCGGCCTCATCGTGGGGTTGGCTCCAGCCGCGTCCGCTGCGGTGACGGAGCTGAAGATCAACGAGGTCAACTCAAACCCGGACGACTGGTTCGAACTGACCAATATCGGCACCGAAGCCATCGATATCTCCGGCTGGAGGTATTCCGACAGCTCGACCGCGACCACCTACCTCATCGCGGACGGCACGACGGTGCCGGCGGGCGGCTTCGTTCAGATCGCCTCCGACCCCGGGCTCGGCAAGGGGGACGCCGTCCACTTGTTTCTGCCCGACGGCGTGACGCAGGTGGATGCCACCACCTGGCCCGCTGGGTCCCACGCCACCTCATGGGGGCGCTTCCCCGACGGCACGGGCCCCTTCAAGGCGCTCACCCCCACTCCCGCCGGAGCCAACCAGGAGTCGGGCCCGGTCACGCCACCGCCGCCGCTCGATGAGAACTGGGATGACATAGAGATCAACGAGATCGCCTCGCTCAATGCCGACGATCCAGGCAACCCCGGCTTCGGTGACGCGGTAGAACTGCACAACACGGGCAGCCACCCCGTCAGCATCGAAGGCTGGAAGCAGACCGACAGCGGCGCCGCGAGCGGCGCGGTGACGCTGGTGCTTGCGGACCTGAAGGTCTGGGAGGGCACCGCGCTGCGGCCCGCGTCGGACTGGATCATCCCGGCCGACGGCTATGTCGCCTTCTCCTCCAAGAAGGGGCTCTCAGGTGAGGGCGACGCGGTGAAGATCTACGGTCCCGAAGGGGCCACCCAATTGGTCGATGAGGTCGGATACGGCGACGGCGACGCAGGGGTCTCGGACAGCCACACCTCCGACGCGCGCGCATTCGCTGCCTGCCCGGACGGAAGCGATGAATTCTGGCGAGTACGGGCCAACAGCTTCGGTCGCTCCAACGCGGATGCATGCGAGACCAGATCACGTCGTCTTGAGACCAGCGTCGTGCTCAACGAGGTCTCCAATGTCAGCGGCAAGGCTGAATTGTCCAATACCGGTACCACGGCCGCGGACATCTCCGGCTGGGAACTCGTCGACTCCAGGGGAGCGGTCGCCTTCACCGTGCCGAGTGGTACCTCGATCGCTGCGGGCGGATTCTTCGTCGCCGACCCGGTGACCGGCCTGGGGAGCATCGACTCGCTCACGATCCGTAACCCCGAGGGTGCATCCGTCCTCGCACACAGCTGGCAGGAGGACGGCATCGAGTCCTACAGCCGCTGTGAATCCCTGGGCATGGTCTCGTACGTCGAGACCCCGACCGCCACCTGGGGAACCGCCAACGCGTGCCCGGAGCTGGGAAGGGAGAGCTGGCCGGGACCGGCCACGATACGCACGGTCGACGCGGTGGACGCCTTCACCGACCTGGATGCCAACGACGAGGGCGACGTCTCCGGGGCCGTCTTCGACCCGGCGGATCCGAGCATCCTCTGGGCGACCATGAACAAGGGCCGCCTGTTCAAGATGCACAAGGTCGACGGCCAGTACGAGGCGCTCTCCGGCTGGGAGGGCGGCCTGCCGGTCCGCTTCGCCGACGGCGGCGGCGAGCTTGACGCCGAAGGTGTGGCGGTAGGTCCCGACGGCGCCATCTACCTGACCTCCGAGCGCGACAACGCCCGCGCGAAGAGCACCTCGCACAACCAGATCGCCCGGTTCGACGTGAGCAAGGTGACCGCGACGACCACCGAGCTCGTCGCCACCCATGAATGGGACGTGAACGACCTCGTCGTGACCGGCACCAATCTCGGACTCGAGGGCATCGCGTATGTGCCCGACGAGTTCCTTGTCGAGTCCGGGTGGCAGGTGGACGGACACAGCTACCGGGCCACCGACTATGCCACCCCGGGCCTGTTCGTTACCGCGGTCGAGGCCACCGGTGACCTGCACTTCTTCTCGCTCGGCATGGATCTGGCGCCGGTCGAGGTGAAGGTCGAGAAGTCGGGTTTCCCCTGGTCGATGGATGTCGCATATGACGCCGATCGTCAGCTGCTGTGGACCCTGTGTGACGACAGCTGCGGCGGGGTCTACAACGTGCTGACGGTGCAGGACGGCGACTTCACGCTCACGCACTCCTACGCGCGCCCGGCCGGGATGCCGAATCTCAACAACGAGGGTCTGGCCATCGCCCCCTGGAGCAATGCCGTGGACGGCAGGGTCGAGGTCATCTGGACCGATGACGGCGACACCGACGGCTACTCGCTGCGGGCCGGTCAGCTTGAGCTCCCGGTCATCGGAGAGCCGGTCGACCCGGTCGTGAAGGTGGCCTCGAAGGTGACCGCCCCGGCGATGAAGATGGTCTATGGCAGGGACCTGCTGGTCCCGGTCACGGTCGATCCCCGGGCTGCGACCGGTACCGTGCAGATCAAGCACGGTACCCGGGTGCTCGGCTCGGCCACACTAGGTGAGGCGAGCGGCGCCGGCCTGGCGAAGGTACGCATCCCGGCCCGGCTGCTTGCGCCGGGCGCCGTGACCCTGACCTTGGCCTATCTGGGTGATGCCCAGACGAAACCCGCCCACGGCAGGGTGCGGGTCGGTGTCGCCAAGGCGAGCTCGAAGATCACCTCGATCCGGCTGTCGACCTTGAAATCGAAGGCGTCGAAAGCCCGGGCGAGGGTCAAGGTGAGAGTGCGGTCGACCACGGGTGTGCCGGCAACGGGCAAGGTGCAGATCAGGGTCGGCGCCAAGACGTTCACAGGCAAGGTCAAGAACGGGATCGCGAAGGTGGCCATCGCCCGGCGAACGAAACCGAACGCCACGAAGCTGAAGGTCAGGTACCTGGGCTCGAGCACCGTCAGTCCGACGAAGGTGGTCTCCAAGCGCCTGCGCTGGCGCTGATCTGGCGTGGCTCGGAGAGATCTCCGGAGTCAACCGAGGGCGGAGGGCACCAGTCGGGGCAGGACCGCCCGCAACAGGGCATCGATCTGGTCCGCCGAGGTCTCGGCTGCGGTGGGTCCCTGCCGATAGGGATCGTGGATGTCGTGCTCGAAGCGGGCGGCCCCCCGGCGGTTCCCGGCTGCCTTCACGAGTTCGACACCGGAGACCTCGGGGGCGATCCGGGTCAGCGACTCGGCGAACTGTCCGAGGGAGTAGACGCTCCGGAAGGCCTGCGGCACCTCGTCCAGCACGAACGCGCGGTGCGCTGACTCGGCAGTCAGCACCAGGTCGGCCGAGGCGACCAGTTCGCGGGTGAGCCGACGACTGCGGAAGCCCGCCAGATCGTCGGCGGAGCCGCCGCGATCGATCAGCACCTGAGCCATGGTGGGGTCCATGTTCTGGGCGAGGAAACCATGGGTTCCGGCGCTCTCGAAGCGCACGGTGGTCGACCCCGCCAACGCCTTCGAGCGCAACTCCAGGTAGGGCGAGCGACATATATTCGCGGTGCAGACGAAGAGCACGCGCAGTTGCTCGTGGTGCGCAGGAACGGACGGAATCGACACGCGTCCGAGCCTACAGAGGCCTACCGGCTCCGAGGACTACTCCCACCCCAGGTTGGGACGCGGTACTACACCTTTCAAGTCGTGTCTTGAAAACGGCCATTCTCTCTAGTCCCCGGATCTGCTGACATGCGCTTCGGAGCTTTCGGCTGCATCGTTTGGGTCGACAGATTCGAAGTAGTACGCCTTCTCGAACAGGCGTCGAGCAGGTCCAGCCGTGGGGACCGGACCTGCCCACCCCCCCCGAACAGGAGAACCAAATGAATCCACGAATGCGTCAGGCCCTCCGTGCACCAGTCATCGGTACGGCGATGCTCGTCGGATTGCTCTCACTCAGTGCGTGTTCGTCGAACGATGGCGGCGCCACCAGTTGCAGCGACTATCTCGGGTTGAGCAGCAGTGAGCGGACCGATGTCATCAAGAAGTTCCTCGACGAAAACGGTGACTCCGGCGCAGGGTCGGTCAAGACCGGACTCACCAAGGCCTCCGTTCTTGCTTACTGCAACACGGTCGGTGGTGGATCCGATCCGATCAGCAATGTGAACGGGTGAACACGGTCAGCGGTCACGTCGTAAGCAACCCGAGCAAGGGGCACGAAAGGCCGAGTCTCAAACGCGCGTCTGCCGTCCTGATCGCGATCGTCATGGCGGCGAGCCTCTCGGCGTGTGACGACGGTAACGGGTACGACGACGCCGGCAACTCCGACGAGGTGGCGGTGTCCCAGGATCCGCCACCTCACACGGTGGAAGCGTTCTGCGCCGTGCACGACCTACACAAGCAGGACTACCTGGCTGCTTTCGACTCCGCCAATGCGAGTCTGGAGGGCGGTGATCTGCTCGGCGGTCTGTTGGAGGCCGGTGTGGCACTCGGTGATCTGAATACCTTGTGGAAGAAGCTCGTCGAGGCGGCACCCGAAGAGATCCGAGTCGACACCGAGATCGTCTCCGAGGGTTGGGAGAAGATGACGGACCTCGCGGTCGAGGCGGTCGACAACCCCCTGAAGGGACTCGGCTCCGCGCTGTTGAACTCGTTCAAGCTGGCCGGTCCCCTCAAGCGGGTCGATCAGTTCGTCCGAGAAAATTGTGACGATGGCTGAGGCAGATGAGTAGTCCCACGTCTCGTAACGCGTTGACCCGCGTCACCGGTAGCACCATCTTCATCAGTCGCTGGCTTCAGGCACCGCTCTATCTCGGGCTGATCGTGGCGCAAGGTGTCTACGTCGCACTGTTCTGGAAGGACCTGACCCATCTCATCCGGGCCTTCGGACATCTGTCCGAAGAAGAGATCATGTTGGTGGTGCTGGGGCTCGTAGACGTGGTCATGATCGCCAACCTACTGATCATGGTCATCATCGGGGGATATGAGACGTTTGTGTCTCGCATCAACATGCGAGGTCACCCTGACGAGCCTGAATGGTTGAGCAGCGTCAACCCGAACGTCCTCAAGGTCAAGCTTGCGATGTCGATCATCGGGATCTCATCGATCCATCTGCTCAAGACCTTCATCGAGGCCGAGCATTACGTCGCCGTCGGTCAAGAGGCCGTGATGCTCTGGCAGACCATCATCCACATGTCCTTCATCGTCTCCGCCGTTGGACTCGGTCTCATCGACCGATTCGCTCACCACGGCCCCGAACCCGAGAAATCGCATTAGAAACGAAATGGAGAATCTGACATGGGCATTTTCACGCGTGACGACGATCACTTGATCTTCTTCCCGGTGGCCGATCATCCGGGAGCCGATCAGCTGGCGGCTGCCATCGGTGACGCCATTGATTCGGTGGATCTCATGAAACACGAGGGCTCTCGCAGCAACCAGCTGATTTATCGAGGCAGGAGCGACAGCGGGACGCGTCCCATGCAGTATGCGTGGTTCAACTCGAAGGGAAAGCACGCGTGGGGAGCGGCTGTCATGCTCGACCTCACCGCGCAGGTAGACCCGCAGAGCGGTGATTCCGGCGAGCGCGGCGTGGCGCTGATATTCCACCAGATCCGCAAAGGCGAGAGCGATCGTGAGACAGCGCCGCACAGGAGCGCCTTCCGTGACCGAGTCCTCGGCGTACTCCGCCGGTTCGATCCCGAAACGAATCCACGGCAGGAGATGTTCTGATCCCCCGGAGAACCGGGACTGGATGGAAATGGGAATCCCGCAGATCAACCCACAAGTGCACCGAGGGCCGGGAACGCGAACCAGCCGAATCGGGAACGCATTCAACGGTTGGCAGGCGGAGGGCAACGCCCAGACAGTTCCACACAGCAGGCCGATGACGAGCACCAACGCGGCCGCCGCACCGGTCGCCTTCGCCCAGCCGAATTGACCGTTCCGTCGAGCCTCATGCTTACGATCCACACGTGACACCGTGACCCGGACCCTGGCCCACGAACCACTCGGGTGGCGACCGACCACCCTGGTCGTGACCATCTGCCGCTACCGGTGCACCGGCTGTGGGCACGTGTGGCGCCAAGACACCACCCTGACAGCTGAACCACGGGCGAAGCTGTCACGCCGTGGTCTGCGGTGGGCACTCGAAGCGATCGTGGTCCAACACCTCACCGTGGCCCGCGTCGCTGAAGGGCTCGGGGTCGCTTGGCACACCGCCAACGATGCCGTCCTGGCCGAAGGAAGACGGATCCTGATCAACGACGAGCACCGCTTCGACGGCGTCCGGGTCCTCGGCGTCGACGAGCACGTGTGGCGCGATACCAGGCGCGGCGACAAGTACGTGACGGTGATCATCGACCTCACCCCGATTCGTGACGGAACCGGCCCAGCACGCCTGCTCGACATGGTCGGCCGCTCCAAGGCCACGTTCAAGACCTGGCTCGCCAACCGTCCCCCGGCCTGGCGCGACGGCGTTGAGGTGGTCGCGATGGACGGGTTCACCGGCTTCAAGTCCGCCACCACCGAGGAACTGCCCGACGCAGTCGCCGTGATGGATCCCTTCCACGTGGTCCGCCTGGCTGGGGATGCCCTGGACCGGTGCCGGCGGCGGGTCCAGCAAGAACTCCATGGCCACCGTGGCCGCAAGGACGACCCGCTGCTCCGGGCCCGGCGGGTCCTGCACACCGGAGGGACCTGCTCACCGACAAACAGCAGGCCCGGATCAATGCCCTGTTCAGCAAACGATTTTATGTCGTGCAGACCCAACCCAGCGCGGGTCAGGCCGCCTACGGTGGAATTCCCAAGATTCAGAGCGCTCATGTGCCAAACTGCACGCGTGTTGGCGGCCGTATGGGACCGGGTGGAAGCCTCGGGGTGGGAGTTGCTCCGCATCGAACAATCAGGCACGCATGCGACCACCTGGCTGCGTGAGCCTGGCACTAAGAACGAGTGGCTACACAAGGACACCACCATCCCCTCCAACGGAGTCGAGCAAGGCGAAGACTGGTCCGAGGTCATATCCACGCAGGTCGCGATCCTTCTCGGAGTGCCATGCGCCCCGACCCAGCTTTGTCATCGCAACGGACGCCGAGGCACCCTGTCCAGGTCGATCCTCCTCAAAGCGCACGATCTGCACGAAGGGGCGACCGTACTCCAAGCCGCCAAGGCACCAGGCTTTTTCCCACACGTCGAGGGCGAACCTGCCGCTTCAGATCCGGCACGTCCCGGCATCAAGCGACCTGGACACAGCCTGGACAACATCAAACAGGTGCTGTTCGGCTCGGCCCCTCCTCCCGGATTCAGCGGTCCAAGCGAAATGACCGGGTACGACGTGTTCGCTGGGTACATGGTCTTGGATGCGCTGATCGCGAACCCCGATCGACATGAGCACAACTGGGCCAAACTTGTTCCCCGGTTGGCAAACGAACCTGAGCACCTCGCGCCCTCGTATGACCACGCCAGCAGCCTCGGTCACAACCTCACGCCCGACAGGGCCCGCAGCCTGCAGAGTCCAGACGATCGCGTCGAGACGTGGGCGGGCAAGGGGCTCGCCAAGAGGTTTGAGAACGCAGGACAGCCGTCAACCCTCGTCGAGCATGCACGGACAGCCATCGAGATGTGCACCCCAGTAGGTGCACACTGGTGGGGCAGGCAACTGCACGCCCTCGATCTCGCACCCGTCATCGAGCCGATCACGAACGGCGCAATCCCAGAAATGTCGGAGGTCACGTCTATGTTTGCCAGCAAGGTACTCAACATCAACCTGAGGAGGCTTCGCGATGCGATCGGGCACCATCCTTGACCGTCAGACACGCCATGCGGACGCCGCCGTTGGAGAGTTGCTGGTGCTGTGGCAACACCCCGTAACCCGGGAGTTCCACGTCATCGGACGTCTCTCGAACGACGCTGACCGCTTCACCTTCGTCTACACCCGGGCGGCAGCAGATATCGCCAACTTTCGCCCCCTGCTCGGAATGGACGACCTCCAACAGTCCTACACCAGCACCAGCCTTCCGGCTGTGTTCGGGCAGCGAGTGATGGCTCGTGAGCGGCCTGACTATGCCACCTACATCCGAGCCCTTGGTCTGGACCCAGAGGTCGCTACCCCGTGGGAGCAGATCGTCCGCTCAGGTGGAACTCGGCATGGTGACACCCTTCAGTTCATGGCAGTCCCAAGGTTGAGTAGCGGCCGCGCACAAGCTTGCTTCCTCGTCAACGGCATCAGCCACATCGTCGAAGCACTGCCCAGGTTCGCACAGAACAGCGCGCCTCACGTGACCCCGGAGCAGCACGAATCAGCGATGCGTTCGCTGCAACCGGGCGACACCGTCCAGTTGCGGGCTGAGATTGGCAATCCAGTAGACCCGACTGCGGTACTCGTGATGCGCGGAACTGCACCGCTAGGTTGGGTGCCTCGCATCTTGTCACCAAGCGTCAAAGAACTACTGGAAGCCGGTCCGGTGTCAGCAGTCGTCGACCGCGTGGCACCGCCCTCCAGCCCGCCGCACACGCGCATCGTGCTTGATCTCGATGTCGCTGCCCCGATGGGATTCGAGTTTGACCGAGCCCAGCGGTGGGTGGCGCTGTCCTCCCTGTGAATGGGTGTCAGTACGTCAGAGGGTTCTGATATCCAGCGACGGCGAGGTGTGCGTCTACAGGCATGTAGGCGCACACCTCGTTGTAGATCTGAGCTACCGCAGGATCAGCTAGGAGTCGTTTCTGCAGAATGCGGAACAGGTCCGGGAGGTGCATCACGTCCGCGGCTGCGTATGCGATCTGTTCGTCAGTCAGATGCGAGGATCCCCAGTCGCTGGTCCGGACCTGTCCTTTTTCGAGTGGAAGTCCTAGATAGCGCTCTACGAGTGCTTGGAGGCTGTGTTGGGCACTGGGACTGCCTGGGTCCAGCAACTTGGATGCTGCCTTGGTGCACACGACGGACTGAGTTCGCACCGCCCATTTGGCTTCTAGGAACCGCAGGTCGAAAGGCGCAAAGTGAAATACTTTGACAACTGACGGGTCTTCAAGGATTGCCGACAAGCCAACAGGGCGATCCCCGGTGTTCGTGACAAGCAGAGGGCCCGTTACGTCGGTGTAGATCTGGCAAAGATTGAGGTCATCGGCGGCCCAGTCGAGCCCACTTGTTTCAGTGTCCACCGCGACCAGCCCAGCCCCCCTGACCAGTGCCACAGCATCATCCGACACGTCACCTGTCAGCACCTTGGCCCTCATACGCTCAGACGCTACACCTCGTGGGCGCTTGGGCTAGGAGGTTCCCGGCGATGCTGAGGTGACTCGCATCATGACCCCGAGTTCTTGCCCCCGGTGCTAGCGAGGTTCCTTCGCAGGTCCGGCCAACAGGGGGCGTTACCGAACCACACAAGCAGCTTATAGATCGGGGAGCTGCCCGGTATCTGATTGCGCTAGCCCTTCCGACAGCACCAGCGGCACCTGCTGAACACCCCGTGGGTTACATTGGCGCTAAAGTATTTAGCAACGGACCCGAAAGGAGCGAAAGTTGAGCAACCGGTTCAACGACGAGATACGTCCCGTCATCACCCACGAAGCGACCGTCCTCTCTAGCACCCTCAACGATGCCCTGGCCGCCGCTCTCGGCCACGCCATCACCGAGACTGCCCGATACGACCTCAAAAAGTTCCCGCACCTCATGCCTATGAACCTCCGATGCGGGATGCGCCTGGAACTCGAGAAAGTCGCACTACCCACGGGCTGGGAGGTCGGCGGTGACTCCCGCCTCATGGGCCAGTTGCTCCTCGTCAACGAGGAGCACGGCATTGACCTACGGTTCCTCAAGGAACGGCGCCGCTCGTACCCGGGCGGCATCCCAATCGCTGGGCAGAACCGTGCGCGACGCGCGGCGTGGAGCAATCGGGACAGCCCGCTGCCCACGCTCGAAGACGGCGACGCCTTCACCATCGTGGAGAGGGAGCACACCATGATCCTGTGGACGTGGGACCTCGTCGGGACGCTTGCGCAGGACCCGCCAGCCTTCCGTCAGCGTTTTGTGCATACCACCGCCCCTGGTGTCTACGGTCGCGGCGTCCCGTGCGACCTCTCGCTCGACCTCCTGCCCTCCGGCGGAATCTTCGACCGGCTGGAGTTCACCGGCGGAGAGGCCAAGCACGACTTCTTCAGCACCGTCGAGCTTGATGAGACCTCCGAAGATGGGAACTGACCTCCGCGGGGAGCGACTGGTCGCTCTTCGAGAACTCGAAGGGGTCACGCAGGCTGACCTGGCACGAACGCTTAACGTCACGCCCGCAGCAATCAGTCACGTAGTGAACGGCGACCGCCCCTTCCCGCAGAGATGGGCACATGCCGCCAGCCAGGCCTACGGCGTTCCCATTGAGTTCTTTACCGTTGCGACCACCCCTGCAGACATCGGTGTGCTCACCTACAAGAAGAAGTCCACCGCCCGCGTCCGAGACGAAAAACGCGTCGACCGCCTCTACTCCGAGGCCGCGCGACTCTACCGCCACGCATCAACGAAATCTGGCTACCACTCGTCGCTGCTACCTGACCCCACGCAGTTCAACGACGACCCTGACCTCGTCGCGGCCGAGGTACGCCGCCTAGGTGGGATCCGACAGCACGACCCGATCCCCAACGTCATCCGGCTCTGCGAGCGACTCGGCGTCGGTGTCATCGACGTACTCGATCCCAGGTCCAATGCTGACCCACGACACTCAGGTGTATCGCGGCCTTCGTTCTACGAAGACCGACCACTGATCGCACTGACGTCCGACCACACGGCTGCCTACAAGAGGTTCCTCGTTGCACACGAGCTCTACCATCTCATCGCCGACCGCGGCCTCGAGCAGGCCTTGACTAGCACTCGCGACCCACGAGAGAAGCGCGCCGACCGATTTGCAGCGGCGCTGCTGCTTCCCCGCACAGTGGCAGAACAGCGACTCACGCCGTCCCTCACCCTCCACGGCTTTCTGCGCGTCAAAGCGGATTACGGCGTCGAAGTCCGGGGCCTGATCCATCGCGCGGGCGAGTTGGGCATCGTCACCCGTGATCGTGAGCGCAGCCTCTACATACAGTGGTCTTCTGCTGGTTGGCGAGAGAGTGAGCCCGTACAGGTCGCCAACGAGCAGCCGCTTCTCCTCACACAGGCGCTGCGGAAGGCCGAAGGAAAGAACTACGCCGCCCGGATTTCGCACACACTTGGGGTACCAGCACCGCTGATCACCCATTGGACGAATACCCCCGACCTTGTCGCTGACGACCCATCATGGAGGGCACCCGTCATAGAGTTGGGCGGCCGTCGAAGTGGTTGATTTTGACGCTTGAGGCGTGATTTCCAGCGCTACGGAGCAGAGCATATGATTGGCAGGGGTCTGACGGGGGCGCCCACGGGCCGGGGCGAGGGGCAGAGGAACTCGATCGTTGCGAGGACGCGACGTTCAGGGCTTTTGCCCACGCACGGGCTTCGGATCCACGATGCGCAGCGCTCCGTCCTCATCGACCTCCGAGTAACTCTCACCCGCGGCGTGGAAGTCCGCAGCGAAGTTGAGCGCCTCTCGCCGGGCTCCTATCTCCTCATTCTAAGCGGCTCGCACGTCAGCCTGCTGTGCGGGAGCAAGGTGGTCGTAAGACGCAGAATGGTTGACCTCTGGCGGGCCTGGTTCGCCCAGCGCTTTGGCCATCATCTCGTCGAAGTCTTCGGGGTCGCGCGGGTCCGCGAGGTGTGCTCGGACCGTGGCGACCAGTTCGGCGTGGTCTAGGTGATCGAGGATCGCATCGAGTAGGCCAGCCGTCATGATGACGGCCTCGTTGGCGCCCGCACGTTCGAAGAACACAGCCGTGGTGGTCGTCTCCTTGTTGAGAAGCCCACTGAGGATGTTTGGGAGGTTCGCTTGAACTTCCCCCAGAGCCAAAGGCTGCTTGGGAGCATCGGTCTCATAGGCCCCATGCCCTCCAGTGTGCCTGAATCCAGGGCGCGGGGGAACGTCCACCGCCTCGGCCAACCCGATTGATGCTCCTCAGACCTGGAACCACGCGACGTTGGATTCATGGGTGTCACGGATCGTGATTTCGGTGTTGGGTGGCACTTCGACTCCGAGCATTCGGATCAGACCTGCAGAGACCTGGCCAAGGCGCTCAACGCTCGCGCTTGCCTCCGGGCTCGTCCCACATCCGCCATAGGGGCGATGGACCTGATGCCGTCTGGGTCAGTCTGTTTCGGCAGGCAAGTCCACGTCCGGGAACTTGTGGACGATCGGAAGACTACGACCAAAACTCACATCAGCCCCCAACATTGGCATCGCATTCAGCACTTCGCGCAGGGGAGCGGCGCACCTGACCCACCCGATCGGTCAGGTGGTCCTATGCACACGACGGTTACCCCTGCTCTTGCACCCAATCAGCGATCGCTTGCCCGGGTTCCGTCCGGAGAGGCCGAGTGCGCCCTCGCCGTGTGGACGGCCGAGAACGCCGCTGGGCGGATGACGGGCTACACGCTGCGGACCTACATGCTTGTGGCGGAGCGTTGGGTACGGTTCCTCACCGCACACAGCGTCATGGATGTGAATGCAGTACCAGAGACGGTGGTAGTCGACTTCATCAACCCCTCGGGGATCACCCGCCACGGCGCCGTTACTCAAGCGTCGGTGTCGAGCAGGCACCTTCGCCGGGCCACCCTCCGACACCTGTACGCCACTCTCCGCAGTCTCGACCCCGATCGAGTGGCAGATCGTGGCGGCGCTGGTCCGCCGCCGGGGACGGTTGGTGCGTCAGGGCGAACTGCTGCGGGAGGTGTGGAGCCCCGCATACGAGAAACAGACCAACTACCTTCGGGTGCATCTGGCCAGCATCCGTCGCAAGCTCGAGCCCGAGCCCGGTCTGCCGCGACTGTTCGTCACCGAACCGGGGATCGGCGACCGATTCGCGCCGGGCGACTGAGGCCGACACCCACTCTTCCGGCGGGGCGGTCGACAAGGTAGACACGTCGTGTGGGCCCGAGCAATCCTGGACTGTCTCCCGTTGCCCGGTGGTTGGCCCGGGGGGCCTTCGTGCTGTGGTGCCTGGCTCTGAGCCTGTCGCTGCCGACCCATGCCGTCGAGGTGGCGATCGCGATCATCATCCGCGGGATCGCACTGCATCGGCCGATCACCCGGACCCGGCTACTGGTGGCGGCCGGGTTCTTGGCGGTCGAGGCGGTGGCGGTGACGATCCATCCGAGTTGGCACGGCGGGCTGGGCAGCATCGCCGGTGCGGTGGCGCTCTCGTTGCCGACCCGTCCGCCTCGCCCGGCGACCCCCGGTGAGCGAATCGAGGCCCAGGGACTGGTGGACGGTACCCGCGGCGATGCGCTGGCGCCGTTCGTGCTGCGGACCGACAAGGCACTGCTGTTCTCGCCGGCTCGAGGTGCGGTGGTCGGCTACCGGGTGAAGTTCGGGATCATGGCGATCGGAGGCGACCCGGTGGGGGATCCGGGGCAGTTCGACGAGGTGATGGCGGCTTCCTTCGCGTTGGCCCGGGCCAACGGATGGCGGGTCGCGGTGCTCGGTGCCGGGCCGGCGGCGGTCGAGAGCTGGCGGGGCTACGGGCTGCGGCCGGTCGTGATCGGCCGGGACGTGGTGCTCGATGCTGCCGAGTTCGAGATGGTCGGGCGGCCGTTCCGTAACCTGCGGCAGGCGGTGGCCCGTGCGGACCGGGCGATGAGCACGCTGGTGGTCGAGGAGGAGAACCTGGACCCGGGGCTGCGCGCCGAGCTGATCGACCTGGTCGGGCACACCGGGCGGGATTCCAAGCGCGGCTTCTCGATGATCCTGGACGGCTTGCTGGAGGGCAGTCAGCGGCACACCCTGGTCGCGGTGGGCCATGACCTGGACGGCAATGTGATGGCATTCCAGCGCTATGCCATCGCTGGTGGCGGTACCGATCTCTCCTTGGACCTGCCCTGGCGAGATCAGAGTTTCTCGCTCAGCGGGGTGGATGAACGACTGGTGATCGCGGTACTGGAGTACGCCCGTGAGCACGGTGGCGAACGGGTGTCCCTGGCCTTCGCCGCGTTCCCCGACATCTTCACCGACCACTCGGGTGCGTTGAGGTCCCTGGCCTACCGCAGCGTCCGGTTGCTGGATCCGTTGATCAGGCTGGAGTCGCTCTACCGCTATCTGGCCAAGTACCGCTCCTTCGGCGATACCCGGGCGGTGGTGCTGCGCCCGTTGGCGGTCGTCCCGGTGGCCGCAGCCTTCCTCTGGTTGGAGTTCTCCGGCCAGTGAGGGTGCCACCGCGCTGATGAGGCACAAGAGTGCCTCATCAGCGGCTCAGAGCCAGCCGCGGAACCTGAAGGCCAACCACAGTCCGAAGCAGCAGGCGACCATGGCGATCAGCACCACGGGATAGCCCCAACTCTGGTCCAGTTCGGGCATGTTCGTGAAGTTCATGCCGTAGATCGAGCTGAGCAGCGAAGGCGCGAAGATGATCGCGGCCCAGGCGGAGATCCGCTTGACCTCCTCGGCCTGAGCCAGCGAGTGCTCGGTCAGGATCCGCATCTCCTCGTTCTGCTGCTGGGCCACCAGGGTGGCGTTCACGGTGAGCATGTCACGCAGCAACTGCTTGAAGCCGTTGACCTGCTCGACCACCTGGGTGAGGTGGTCGGCCACGTCACGCAGCAGCCGCTGGAGCTCCTCGTCGGTGTGGTACTTATTGAAGCCCGCCATCAAGGCGCGCAGCATCCCCGACAGCGGGTGTACCGCACGCTGAAACTCGATCACCTCGCGGTTGAGCTCGTAGATGCGTCGAGACACCGAAGGGTCGCCGCCGAAGACCTGGGTCTCGATCTCGTCGATGTCGTTGGAGAGTCCCTCGACCACCGGAGCGTAGTCGTCGACGATCCGGTCCAGGATCGCGTACAGCACCGCCTCGCTGCCCAGGCTCAGCAGATCCGGATTGGACTCCAGACGCCGCCGGACCGCGGACAGATCGGGTGCCTCACTGTGCCGCACCGTGGCCACGAAGTCGCTGCCGACGAAGACGTGCAGTTCGCCGAACTCGACCGTCTCGGACTCGTCGTCGTAGCGGGCCGCGCGCAGCACCACGAACAAGGTGTCGCCGTAGCGCTCCAGCTTGGGCCGCTGGTGCGCGACGATCGCGTCCTCCACCGCCAGCTCGTGCAGCTCGAACTCGTCGGCCAGCCGGGCGATGGTGATGTGGTCGGGCCGATACAGCCCGATCCAGGCGATCCGGTCGCTCTCGTCGAACTGCTCGGCGCGCAACTCGGCGCAGGTCTCCTCGATGGTCTCGGGCGAGGACTCCCGGGCACCGTTTCGGTACAGGGCGCTGTCGACCAGGGCCAGATGCTCGGCCACCGCGGGCGTCGGTGTCTCGAGGGACGGAGCGGGATCGGCCACGATGCTGCGTCGTGAGTTGAAGACCCGCAGAGGGGAGAAGGTTCGTTCGGTCATGTGGCGTCCTACCGGCATCGGCAGGCACCCACGCCTACCCGTCGAGGAGGACGGTCAGGGTACCTGGAAGAGAAGAGGGAGCGAGGTCTCCGCGGGGGAGTCGGAGGTACTTTGATGACCGCTGTCCACGGCAACCACCTCCTCGACTCGACCTGTTCGTGCCAACGGCCCAGCCTACTCTGTATGGCTGGGTAACGGACAACATGTCATGGACGTCACGTCGTACGTGCGGCGAACGAGCGGCTGGGGCTCAGCGGAACTTGTCCAGCGCCTTGTCAGCCTCGGCCCGGCTGGTGATCTCGCCGACATGCACCGCCACCACCCGGCCGTCCTTGATCAGGGCGCTGTTCGGCACGGTCGAGAGTTGCACCACCCCGGCGAATCTGCCCAGATAATCGCCGTCCGGGTCGTGCCAGGACGGGAAGTCGACCCCGGTCTCGGTGATCAGCTTCTGGGCGTTCTTGCGGTATTGATCGCGGGCGACGCCGATCACGGTGACGCCAGGTTCGACGTCGACCTGGTCCAGCAGCGGCATCTCGATCTTGCAGGGATCGCACCAGCTGGCCCAGAAGTTGACCAGGACCAACTCGTTGGCTTCGGGGCGGGCGCCGTTGATCGGTTCGCCCGATGGCAGCGGGACCGAGATCTGCTTGGCCGGTTCGATCCAGCCCAGGGCGTCGGTGCCGTCGGCGCCGGTCAGGCTCGTCCCACCGGAGCAACCAGTCGCGCCCGCTGCCACGGCGATGCCGAGAAGAGCCAGTCGGATGGTTCGGGCGGGGCGCGGCATGGGATCAGAATACGGAAGCCGGGGTCATCCAGAGACTCCCGGGGCCACCGCCGGAGAGGACTCTGCCGAGCGTGAGCCGGGTGCCGAGAGGTTGAGCTCGCTTCGTAGGCTGGAGGTATGAGCGAGAACCACAAGCCGGTGTCGTCCAGCACTCCCCGACTGGTCAAGGGCAACGGGTGGATCGCGTTCGGTCTGCTGCTCGTGGTCGTCACCGTGATGCTCGCGCTGGCTCAGGTCTCGGTGGGTCCCAAGGCCGGGCAGACCAGCTGCGGTTCCTGGTTGTCGAAGTCCTCGCCGCAGGACCGGGAGAGCGCGACGCAATGCGACGACGCGCAGTCCCAGCGCACCTGGATGGTGCTCACCCCGGCGGTGCTGGCGGTGCTCTGCATCGGCGGCGGGGTCGTGCTGAGAAACCGCGATCGCCGGGTGTGAGTCGGACCAGCGTCATAGGGGAACCGGCCTGACAAATGTCATGACCGGTTCGTGATGCCTGTCCGGGGCCGGGGCCGGTGGTGGGCGCCAGGGTGGAGTCATGACGACGACCACCGCGACGCATCACCCCCGGGGACAGCGCTCCCCGGTGTCCTCCGGTCCCCGTGCGGTCAGCCTGCGCGGGGTCACCAAGTCCTTCGGCTCCACCCAGGCGGTCCGGGGCATCGACCTCGAGATCGCTCAGGGCGAGGTGGTGGCCTTCCTCGGCCCCAACGGCGCCGGTAAGACCAGCACGATCGACATCGTTCTGGGTCTGTCTCAAGCGACCTCCGGTGAGGTGGAGGTGCTGGGCCAGTCACCGCGGCAGGCGATCAGCAAGGGGCTGGTCTCGGCGGTGATGCAGTCCGGCGGCCTGCTGAAGGACCTCACCGTGGCCGAGACGGTGCGGTACACGGCCAGCCTGTTCGACACCTGCGCGTCGGTCGACGAGGTGCTGCGCAAGGCCGGGATCGAGGCCATCGCGGACCGCAAGGTGATCAAGTGCTCCGGTGGTGAACAGCAACGCCTGCGGTTCGCGATGGCGCTGATCCCCGATCCGGCACTGCTGCTGCTCGACGAACCCACTACCGGCATGGACGTGGAGGGACGCCGCGCCTTCTGGAACGCGATCCGTGAGGACGCCGAGCGCGGTCGCACCGTCGTATTCGCCACCCACTATCTGGAGGAGGCCGACCAGTACGCCGACCGGATCGTGCTGGTCTCCAGCGGGCGGATCATCGCCGACGGGACCGGTGCCGAGATCAAGGCGATGTCCGCTGGCCGCACGGTCCGGGCCAGCGTGCCGGCCGAGCAACATCAGCGGGTGCGTGAGGCGCTCACCGGTCAGTCGGGCGTTCAGGGTATCGAGTTTCGCGGCGACACCCTGTACGTGCACGGACAGGACACCGACGCGGTGGCCCGTGCGCTACTCAACGACACCGGCTGCCATGACCTGGAGATCACCTCGCGAGGTCTGGAGGACGCCTTCTTGACCTTGACCGAGCAGGACCGGATGAACCACCAGGAGCAGGAGGACCAGCAGTGAGCACCCTGAACCCGACGAGCACCCTCGACATCGACCGACGACGGGCACCACGGCTCGGCGCCTTCAACGCCACTTTGCTGGGCCTGGAGCTGAAGCGGATGCTGCGCAACAAGCGCACCGTCTTCTTCACCCTGCTCTTCCCCGGCCTGATGCTGCTGGCGGTGGCCTCCGGCAACGGCTGGGAGGAGAAGGTGGGCAGCGGCAACGTCGGCGGCTACATCATGGTCTCGATGGCGCTCTACGGGGCCTCGCTGACGGCGGCCTCCGCGGGTGCGATGGTGGCCCTGGAACGTGCCTTGGGCTGGTCGCGACAACTGCGCCTGACCCCGCTCAACCCGATCGCCTATATCGCCGTCAAGGTGCTGGTCGCGTTGGCCCTGGGAGCGGTGGCCATCGTGGTGGTCAATGCGGTCGGCATCGCTCAGGGTCACGCCGCGATGCCGGTCGGGGTGTGGATCGCCTGCGCGCTGTTGGCGCTGTTGTGCACGCTCGTCTTCGCCGCGCTGGGCGTCTTCGTCGGGTATCTGGTGCCGGGCGAGAACGCGATGCAGTTCCTGGGGCCCGGGTTGGCTGTGATGGCCTTCGTCGGCGACGTCTTCCTGCCGATCACGCACGGCTCGGCGATGTGGCATATCGCCTCGTTCACCCCGATGTTCGGGGTCGCTCAGATCGTGCGGGCGCCGATGACCCACTTTCTGCCCTGGTACGCGATCGCCAATGCGGTGCTCTGGTTCGTGCTCTTCACGGCCGGCGCGGCCTGGCGGATGAGCCGGGACTCGGCGCGGGTATGAGCCCGGAGTCGATACCGTTGAGCCCATGACCGACCACGTTGCCCGTCCGCAGCCGTCGCGGACGGGCAAGGTCGATGGGCCACCGCCTCGGGGCGGCCGATTCGCCCTGATCTTTCCGACGCTGTGGCTGGCCTTCCTGATCGAGCCCTGGCTGGCCGCCTGGCGGCACCGCGGTGAGTTGCGCGGCATTCTCGGACTGCTGCTGGTGGTGCTCTTCGTGGCCGTCTACCTGGCCACCTGGCGTTGGTTGCGGCGCCAGCGACATCTGCTGGTGGAACGGCCGCCATTATCGGTGGCGAGTGGGTTGTTCGGTCTGCTGCTGGCCCTGGGAGGGGTGCTCACCCTGGTCGTCGGTGAGACCGGGGTGGTGAGCCTGACCTACTGCGGAGCGGTCGCGGTGATGCTCTTCCCCGGACGGCTGGCCGCGCCCGTGGTGGCCGGACTTGCGGGTCTGGCCGCAGCCTCGGGGCTGGTCCCGGGCTGGGACTCCCAACTGGGGACGACCTTCGCGGTTCTGGCAGCCAGCCTCGCGGTCTTCGGGATCACCCGGCTGTTCAGCACCAATATCGCCTTGGCCCGAGCGCAACAGGACAACGCTCGGCTGGCGGTCGAGGGGGAGCGGGCCCGATTCTCCCGCGACCTGCACGACATTCTGGGGCACTCGTTGACCGTGATCACGGTCAAGGCCGAACTGGCCAACCGGCTACTGGACGTGGACCCGGAGCGGGCCCGCGCCGAGCTGATCGATCTTGAGGCCCTCTCACGCGAGGCGTTACGCGATGTCCGCAGTGCGGTGGAGGGCTATCGCGACCTGAGTCTGTCGGGCGAGCTCACCAGGGCCCGGCACGCGCTGGCTGCGGCCGGGGTACGGGCCGACCTGCCCGGCAACGTCGAGGTGGTGGCACCCGAACTGCGCGAACTGTTCGCCTGGGCGGTGCGTGAGACAGTGACCAACGTGATCCGGCACTCGGGGGCGGACCGATGCAGCATCACCGTGGCCGCCGACCGGTTGCGGGTCTGCGACGACGGTCGGGGGCGAGCCGCCGCCGGATCGGACGGAGCCGGTTTGAACGGGCTACGCGAGCGTGCCGCCCAGGCCGGTGCGATCGTGGTGCTGGACTCGGAGCGGACCGGGTTCGCGGTCGAGGTGATCCGGACGTGAGTACGAGCCAGACCGAGCCGATCCGACTGCTGCTGGCCGACGACCAGGCCATGGTCCGGGGAGCCTTGGCCGCGCTGCTGGACCTGGAGCGCGACCTCCGTGTGGTCGCCCAGGTGGGCCGCGGTGACGAGGTGGTCGCGGCGGCTACCGAACACCTGCCCGACGTGGCGCTGCTGGATGTGGAGATGCCGGGGCTGGACGGGATCGCCGCGACCGCCGCGCTACGGGCCGCGCTGCCCCAGGTCCGGGTGCTGATCGTCACCACCTTCGGCCGCCCCGGCTACCTGCAACGGGCGCTGGCCGCAGGTGCCTCAGGCTTCGTGGTCAAGGACACCCCGGCCGGGCAGCTGGCCGATGCGGTGCGCAGGGTGCACGCGGGACTCCGGGTGGTCGACTCGGAGCTGGCCCTGGACAGCATGACGGTCGGATCCTCGCCATTGACCGACCGGGAGACCGAGGTGCTGCAGGCGGCGCGACATGGTGCCACGGTGGCCACCATCGCGGTCGCGGTGCATCTCTCGGAGGGCACCGTGCGCAACCACCTCTCCGCCGCGATCGGCAAGACCGGTGCCGCCACCAGGGCCGAGGCGGCCCGAATCGCGGAGCAGAACGGCTGGCTCTGAGCCGGATCCGAAGCGAGGTATCCGTGACCCGTGCGACTCGGCGGGCACGGCGCTGGAATAGTGTCACCGGGCACCGGGGCAGATCCGGTGCGAGCGTCCAGCAGCGGGTGAGGAGTGGCCGTCGATGACCGAGGACGAGGCCCAGATCGAGTTTCGGCGGCTCTTCCCCGGGGTGCTCAACGACGGGGCCCTGGACATCGACCGGCTCGGCGAGCTGCTCGGAGTGCCGGTGACGGCCGCGACTCCCGGGACCTCCTCGGCTGCTCCGGCGGAGCGGTACGGGCTGAGCTGGGCGGGCCGATCCGACGCGGTCCGGGCCCTGCGGCAGCCCAGCCGAGCCGCGTTGCTTCCGGACCGGGCCGCGTCGGTGGACTTCGATCAGGCACCGCACACCTTCATCGAGGGCGACAACCTCGAGGTGCTCAAGCTGCTGGTCCCGGCATACCGCGAGACGGTCAAGCTGATCTACCTCGACCCGCCCTACAACACCGGGCACGAGTTCGTCTACGCCGATGACTGGTCCGAGCCGTTGGCGCACTACCTGCGCGTGACCGGGCAGTTGGACGAGGAGGGTCGGCGTCGCAGCGCCACCGCAGACCTGGCCGGTCGTAAGCACAGTCGCTGGCTTTCGATGATGTACCCACGACTGATGTTGGCGCGCGCGCTGCTGCGCGACGACGGGGTGCTGGCGGTCTCGATCGACCAGAACGAGGGCGCCCAGCTGCGGCTGCTGCTCGATGAGGTGTTCGGCGCCGAGAACTTCGTGGGGGACCTCGCGGTGATCCGCGCCGAGGGCGGTGGGTTGGCCGAGCAGGTGGTGCAGGGGCACGACTCGTTGTTGCTCTATGCCCGCAACCGGGCCGAGTTTCCGCCGCTGCGTCGGCCCAAGGACTTTCGTGGCGAGATCGTGCAGCACGAGGGCAGCGAGTATTGGGTCGAGGACGACTGGCTGCGCAAGGAGTTCGGCAAATACGGCACCTGCCATTACGAGGAGATCGCCGAGGTCAGGGGAGCCGAATATCTGGCCGAGGTCGATGCCCGACTGGCCAGCGGCGAGTACCGGTTGGTGCCCAAGAAGAACGGCCGGCACGCGGTGGGTCGGTTGCGTCCCACGGCCACCGACGGGGCGAAGTTCTACAGCGTGCTGCGACACCTGTCCAAGGACGGTAAGAAGCGGCTCGAGGCGCTCGGTATGGCCGGTGCCTTCGACTTCCCCAAGCCGGTCTCGTTGGTGCAGTCCCTGGTGCTCGGCGCTACCTTCGCCGACCCTCACGCCGGTGACGTGGTGCTGGACTTCTTCGCCGGATCCGGCACCACGGGCGATGCGGTGCTGGCCCAGAACGCGCTCGACGGGGGCAACCGGCGCTTCGTGCTGGTGCAGTTGCCCGAACTGCTCGGGACCGGTCCCGAGACCCTGGCCGACGTCTCCCTGCGCCGGGTGCTCGCGGCGCGAACCGACGTGGGCAGTACCGACGGGGTACGGGTGCTGCGGCTGGGTGCCGGCCAGTTCCGAGAGCCCCACGTACCGGGACCCGAGGCGTTGGTGGACCTGACGCCGTCGACCCTGGTGGATCCGGACGCGCCCCTGGACACCGACGCCATCGTGGCCCAGATCCTGCTCAAGGAGGGGGTCCGGCTGGATGCCGGCTGGCAGCGGATCCAGTGCGGGGAGACCGAGGCGGTGCTGGCCGACGGCGTGCTGGTGGCGCCGACCCGGGGGCTCACCGAACAACTGACCGACCGGTTGCTGGACCTGGGCCCGCGGGTCCTGGTAGTGCTGGAGGACGGGTTCGCCGGGGCCGACGAGGTCAAGGCGAACCTGATCGCCGCGGCCCGCGCCGCCGACGTGACCGTGAAGACCTACTGATGGCGGTCCGGGTCCGGTTCGACGCCCATCAGCGACACCAGCTCGAGGCGGTCGCCGCGGTACTGGACCTTTTCGCGGGTCAGGAAGCGCACGCCCAGCAGGGCAATCGCCTGGACCTGGCCGCCGAGCAGGTACGCGCCAACCTGGCCGCCGTCCAGGCCGCCTCCGCGATTCCCGATGAACTGCGCCGTCCGGGTGCCGCGGAGTACCCGGACCGGTTCTTCGTGGAGATGGAGACCGGGACCGGCAAGACCTACACCTACCTGCGTACCGCACTGGAACTGCACCGGCGCTATGGCTGGCGCAAGTTCGTGGTGGTGGTGCCGAGCGTGGCCGTCCGAGAAGGGGTGCTGAGCGCCCTGGGCGACCTGCGGAGCCACTTTCGTGACCTCTTCGACGGGCTCGGCTACGAGCATTCGGTCTACGACTCGGCGCAGCTGCACCGGGTCCGGCGGTTCGCCTCGTCCGCCGATCTGCAGATCATGGTGGTGACGATCGCCGCGATCACCGGGGACCGAAACAACCGGCTGATGCACCGGCCGACCGACGTCTTGCACGGCGATGCCCCGATCGACCTGCTCCGGGCGTGTCGACCGGTGTTGTTGCTGGACGAACCACAGAGCCTGGACGGTGCGGCGCAACGTGTCGCACTGGACGCCCTGAATCCGCTGGTGCGGATCGGGTACTCGGCGACCCCACCGCGAGACCGCTCCGGGTTGCCCTCGGCCCAGCTGCTGTACCGGCTCACCCCGGTCGATGCCTACCGGGAGCGACTGGTGAAGCGAATCGGGGTGCGCTCGGTGACCAGGGACGTCGACCTCGACGAGCCGTTCGTCGAGGTCACCTCGGTCCGGGCCGGCGCCGGGTCGGTCACCGCCGCCGGGATGCTGCACCGGGCCGGTCGACACGGGGTCCGGCCCGCGAGGGTGACCCTGCGGTTGGGTGACGACCTCGTCGAGCGCAGCGGTGGGCGCTGGATCTACCGGGGGTGGCGGGTCAGCGAGATCGATGCGGTCGGTGCCCGGGTGCACTTCGCGAACGGTCGCACTATCGAGGTGGGGGGTTCGACCTCGGCGGCGTCGCCGCAGCAACAGCGGTTGATGTTGACCGAGGCGGTACGGGCCCACCTGCAGACCGAGGCACGGTTGGCGGAGCTGTATCGCAACGGTGAGCTACCCGCCCGGATCAAGCCGCTGACCCTGTTCTTCATCGAACGGGTCGAGCATTATGCGCCGGCGGGGGCACGGTTGCGTGAGTGGTTCACCCAGGCGTATGAGTCACTGCGTAGCGAGCCCGAGTTCGCGCAGCTGGATCTGCCCGACGTGGCGCGGGTCCATGCCGGGTACTTCGCGGAGTCGAAGGGACGGGCGAAGGATGCCCCCGCGGAGTCAGCCGATGCTGCCGACGCATTCCAGCGGATCATGCGGGGCAAGGCCGAGCTGCTCGGGTTCGAGGAGCCGTTGCGGTTCGTGTTCAGCCATTCCGCGCTGGCCGAGGGATGGGACAACCCCAACGTGTTCACCCTGTGCAACCTGCAGGACGGGACCTCGACGATGCGTCGCCGTCAGCAATTGGGCCGGGGGCTGCGGCTGCCGGTGATGGAGAACGGGGAGCGTTGCCGCAACGATGAGGTGAACCTGCTGACGGTGGTGGCCAAGGAGTCATTCGCCGGTTACGCGGCGGGCTTGCAGACCGAGATCGCCCAGGAGACGGGCGTGCAGTTCACCGGCCGGATCCTGGATCTGACCCGTGAACGTCCCCGGATCCGGCTGCGTCACGAGGTGGTGGCCGGTGCCGAGTTCACGGCTCTGTGGGCCGAGGTTTCGGTGCGTACCCGGTGCCGGATCAGGGTAGACAGCGACCGGTTGGTGCAGTACGTGACGACCCGGCTGGAACAGATGGCGCCGCTCGCCGACATCCGGCTCCGGGTGAGCGCTACCGAGTTGCGGATCGACGCCTCCGGGGTGGGCGGCATGCAGGGGGCGGAGAGCGGGACCGAGATCGCGGCCCACGACCGGGTTCTGCCCGATGTGGTCGCGGAGCTGAGCGGACGGCTGCCGATCTCGCGGGACACGATCGTGCGGATCCTGAGCCGTTGCGGGCGACTCGGGGAGATCGAGGTGAACCCGTCGCAGTTCATCGACCGGGTGGCGGGCGCCGTCACCGAGGCCCTGGATTCTCCGAACGTGACCGAAGTCGAATACCGCCCGACCGGCCAGACGTGGCCGCTGGAGCGGTTCATCGCCGGGCATCGGGAGGAGTCCTTCGCCCGCCGGGTGGTGCCGGTGTCCAAGTCGGTCACCGACCATGTGGTGTGTGCCTCGGCTGCCGAGCAGGCGATGGTCGAGGAATGGGAGGCAGACGATTCGGTTCGGCTCCTGGTCCGGCTCCCGGACTGGTTCACGGTGCCCACCCCCCTCGGCGACCGCCCAGCCCGCTGGGCCCTCCTCCACGCTGACACGGCGGTTTTAGTTACCGGTGGGTCAAACAATCGTGCCTTGTCAGCGTCGATTCCCCGCTGACAAGGCGGCTCAAGTTACCGGTGCGCTATGCAGTAGTGCCTTCTCAGCGGGGGCGCAGGTGCTTCTTGATCTCGCGTCGGGTGGGGAGATCGGTGGCGGTGAGATCGGGACGTAGCGCCTCGCGGTCATCGAAGACGAAGCACTCGCCGCTCCAGTGCGCATCGCCGACCTCCTCGAACCACTTCAGGATGCCGCCCTCCAGCTGCAGGACATTGCTCAGCCCCTGCTCGTGTAGATAGATCGCGGCCTTCTCGCAGCGGATACCGCCGGTGCAGAAGCTCACCACGGTCTTGTCCTCGAGATCGGCGCGATGCGCCTGCGCGGCCGCCGGGAACTCGGTGAACTTCTCGATCCGCCAATCGACGGCGTCGGTGAACGTTCCGTAGTCGACCTCGAACGCATTGCGGGTATCGAGCAATACCACCTCACGCCCCTGGTCGTCATGGCCCCGGTCCAACCATTCGCGCAGGGTGCTGGGTGACACGGCGGGTGCCCGGCCCTCGTTCGGGCGGATGGCGAGGTGGTCCATCCGGATGATCTCGTGCTTCAACTTGACCAGAAGCTTGCCGAAGGGCTGCTCGTCTGACCAGGACTCCTTGGGGTCCAATCCGGCGAATCTGCGGTCGGCACGCAGGTCGTCGAGCCAGGCGCGCAGCTCGTCGGCGGCACCGGCGAGAAATAGGTTGATGCCCTCGGGGGCCAGCAGGATCGTGCCCTTCAACTGAGCCCGGGTGCCCTGTTCGAGTAGACGGGTACGGAGGGCCTCCCGGTCATCGAGCGGGGTGAACAGGTAACACGAGACGTTGAGCACGGGATCCACGGTGAGCAAGTCTAAGGAAGGGGCAGCGCTGCGGGCGCCCGCACCGGTCCCGGGCTGGTGGGTACCATTTCGGCGTGGTCGATGGCGCTGGTGCCTCGATGATTCTCGGGAGGGGACTGATGAGTGAGCGAGCGGGCCTCGGGCGGCGCGAACTGAACAAGATCCAGACCCGGCAGCGTTTGATGGATGCGGCACGGTCCCTGCTGGCGGAAGCTGGTGCGGGCGTGCGGATCGAAGAGATCGCGGATCGGGCGGAGGTGTCCCGGGCCACGTTCTTCAACTACTTCGCGACCAAGGAGGATCTGTTCACCGAGCTGTACCAGGTGCACATGGAGCACCTGGCCGAGCTGGTCGACCGACTCCTTGCCGACGACGTGACCACCTCGGAGCGGATCGTTAGGGTATTCGCGGACTTTCTGCGCTCGCTGCACGCGCTGCCGGGCTATCTGGTCACCGTGACGGCCGAGCTGGAACGCACGACGAACCCGGAGCTGACCCGATATCGCAGTCAACTGTTCAGCGATCAGGTGGCCCGAATCCTCGATCGGGGGGTCGCCGACGGCGAGATCCGTTCGGATCACAGCGTGGAGTTTCTGTCCCAGATGGTGGCTGCGGTCTATGTCTCGACGATCCGCCACGGAATCGATGACCCGCGCGAGGTGTTCGACGAGACCTTCCTGCGGGCGGCCGGATTCGCAGCGGAGTTCGTCGCGGCACGGTGAGCCGGGTCAGCCGACCAGGACCGGCTTCGCCTCCAACACCATGATCGCTACCGGATCGGCGGCCATCGAAACGGTGCCCTGGACCGGTTGAGTAGGGCCATCGCCCAGCCGCCAGTCGGCCCGCCACACGATGGTGAGGCCAGCGGTGACCGCACCCTTTGTGGTGTAGCGGTGCGTGATGATGTCGGGATCCTCAGCGCTGGACCCGTCGACCCATGCGCGGCCGGGCAGTTCGGTGGTCTGGCTGCTTCCGTCGCCGTGGGTCCAGATGAAGCGTGTGGGTTCGATGTCGAGAGTCACCTGTTGGCCGAGCAGCGTGAGCGTTCGATGGAATGGCTCAGCTGTGGTGTGGAATGCGGTGTCGAGATTGACCAGAGTCTCGCCGCCGGGAGGCTGGGTGACCAACTGCGAACGGGGGAGTGGGACCCGCCGGAACGCGGCCGCGACCATCGCGGGAGTGACGGTGGCGGGTGCAGAAGATTCTGTGGGGAGATCTTGCGGGCACTGAACGACACTCGACACCTCTATACCTGAACTGTTGGTGTACGTAGTCTCTGTCGCTTGAGACCCATCGGGACATGCCCGCGTTTCATAACAGATATAGGTTCCCCCCACTCCGCACGCGGGTGTCGTGGTCACTATTAATTGCTCGGTAGAGCCAGAGGTCCCGTCTCCAGAGGTAAAAGTTGATGGATTTTCTTGAATCGGAGGCCTACTTGCTGACCCAACGCAATCTAGATACGTTGACCCTGCTGTGCATTGCGATTCGGCACTCGCCGTCCACATAAAGGCGCAGGAAGCGATCAAAGTCAGTGTTGGAATTGATGCGGTATTCATTGAATGCGCCAGTCAGTAACTACCCAAATTCCTTCGTGTTGAAGTAAGTAGACGATGGTCCTTAATTCATCTCCGCCGTACCGCTCAGCTTGGGCATGAGCGCTGTGCTGGACGTATTGTTCGGTAGTCAGCATGTCGGACCGAACCCTCCACACTGCCCCGTGCCGCGTCTGGCCTAACCGTTCAGATGTTAGGTTTGCGATGGAATGAGTGCCGCCCTCGATGGAACCGTCGTTTGCATAAATCTTCTTTATCGCCTTGATTGCCGTATTGCATGGCGTGCAATAGTTAGCGCTAAGTGTCTGGAATTGGCGTGTGTTCGATGTAGATTGGGCATAGTCCATGACCGCGTAGTAGTACCGCACGAAGGCCTCTGCCCCCTTCTTTCCTGGCTTCGTCGCGGCATCGGGCATGGGCGGCGGAGTAGGGGTGGCCGAAGGAGTGCTGGGGGATGGGCTGGTGGAGGTTCGGGGCGGCGGGGAGGCGCGCTCCGTGTCGTTGCAGCCGGTCAGCGCGGCAGCCAGGCTCAGGACCAGGGCCGCGGTGGCGACGGACCCGGCCCAAGGGCGGTGGGGTGGCGACATCAGCACTCCCGAAGACGAGAAGGTGTTCTCGTTACGGTAGTGACCTCGGGCTCAGAACTCCATCACCCATTTCAGGGCTGTGGACGCAGACCGCGCTCTCGTAGCTCGGCGATCGACGCGATTCCGTTGAGGCCTAGGGTCAGGTCGGCCTCTACCAGGATCGAGCGCAGCACATGCTCGATCCCGTCGGCTCCGCCCAGCGCGGCGCCGTAGACGTACGCTCTGCCGATGCCGACCGCGCTGGCCCCCAGCGCCAGCGCCTTGACCACGTCGACGCCGTTGCGAACCCCGGAGTCGAAGAGCACCGGGAGGTCCCCGGCGGCATCGACCACGTCGGGGAGGAATCCGAGCGCCGGACCACTGGCCGCCTGCCGGCCCCCGTGGTTGGAACAGTAGATGCCGTCCACGCCGGCATCACGAGCCTGCCGCACGTCCTCGGGGGCACAGATTCCCTTGAGCAGGATGGGCAGCGTCGTCAGCTCACGCAACCAGGCCAGGTCGGACCAGGTCAGAGCCGGATTGCCGAAGGTGAGGGCCCAATGCTGGACCACTGCCGCGAGGTCGGTGGCATCGCCTCCAGGCAGCCGTGAGGCGAAGACCGGATCCGAGGAATAGTTCGCCAGGCACGCTCCGCCCAGCTGCGGAAAGGTGCCGTGTTGTAGGTCCCGGGGCCGGTACCCCAGCGTCCAGGTATCCAGCGTGACCACCAGGGCAGCGAAGCCGGCTGACTCCGCTCGTCGGACCAACGACTCCGCGACCTCCCGGTCGTTGGGGGTATAGAGCTGAAAGAACCCAGGGGTCTCCCCGAGGTGGGGCGCCACCGACTCCATCGGGTCCTGCATCAGGGTCGAGCCCACGAACGGAACGCCGGTAACAGCGGACGCCTGAGCTCCCGCGATGTCACCGTGCCGGTCGGCCGTCACCACGCCGAGTACCCCCACCGGCGCCATGAAGATCGGCGTGGGCAGCCGCATCCCCAGCAGATCCACCGACAGATCCCGCTCAACGGCCCCCGAGAGCATTCGCGGGACCAGGGCGTATCGGTCGAAGGCGCTCCGGTTCGCGCGCTGGGTGTGCTCGTCCCCGGCGCCGCCGGCCACATAGTCGAACAGCCCGGGGTCCAGAGCCACCGCGGCAGCGTCCTCCAGATCGCCGAAGGTGAACGGGAAACGGGGCTTCGCCCCGTCGAGACCGGCCAGATAGATGCCCAGCTGGTGGTCAGCGAAGTTGCCCATCTCGTTCCTCACGCTCGGGATTCCGATTCTGCTGGGCCGGCGGGCAGATGTCGACGGTCAGCTTTCGATCCCGGCCATCTCTTCGGGGCCCAGGCCTTCGGCGAGTAGCAGGGTCTTCGCCTTGGCGATCATCTTGCGCTTCTGCTCCAGTTCGCCCCGGATCGGGGACTTGGGGTCGCTGAGTACCTCGTGGACCCGGATCTGGTCCAGTACGCCGGACTCCATGTCCAACAGCAGGTTCCAGCAGTCCGATGTCAGTTGCACCCCGAGCGCGGCGCGGGCATGGCTCAACGCCACCAGACTCAGCACCGCCTGCTCCACGTTCTGCACCGTCGTGGTGGACATCAGACCGCGGGTGATCGCCGCGGCACCGCTCCCGGTCAGCGACCCCGCGGTGAGCAGCCCCGCGGCCATCGTGCCCGGTCCGAAGGAGGCCAGGGCACCGGTGATCGCCCCAGCACCAGCCGCCACCGGTGCCGCTGCGAGAGCCAGGCCACCGGTCCCGGCGACCACGGCCACGGCGCCGACACCGATCAGCGCCCAACGGATCGGGCTGCTCTTGGCGCGTAAGGACTTCTGTGCGAAGGAGAGCGACTCGCTCACCTGACGCCCGACCGAGGAGGTCAGACCCATCCGGGCAGTGAGCGTCTTCAGAGCCTCGCGCCGAGCCGTGTCGCCGGTGTCCACCTCATAGGGATGGACCGGATTGCTGGTCGCCAATGAGACCAGCACCGGCAATGCGTCACCGGTATGCAGCAACTGCGGGACACCGGGACGCGTCGGCGGGTCTTGGATCGTCCGGTTCGCCGTGACGAACTCCGACATGGCTCCCGGCACCGGCAGCCCGGCTTCGGCATAGGTCCGGGCCAACGAGTTGGCGCGGGTGGCCTGAGTGAGCGACAGCGCCCGCCGATAGCGATCCTGTGCCTCAGGCCGGTGCTCGGTGAGCTGGTCGAGCACACAGTGCGCGAAGCCCACCTCCAGCAGGGTCTGGGTCTCGACCTGGTTCAACGGGATATCGGGCAGGGAGTCGGGCCGGACCAGTTCTGTGGAGCGCGACCCGAACAAGGCGTCCCCGACGGCTATCGCGACCGGCTCGGTGGCCAGATAGGGCTCGGCACGGTGCCCCATCAGCGAGATGGTGCGGTCCAGGGCCCAGCCGTAGGTACCGCCGATCCCTCCGAAGAACGTGATCACATCATGCGACCCCCGTACGTTCACCCAGGTCGACACGTTACGGGGCGGCTGCGCCCACTCGGTGAAGCGGTCGCGGAAGTGGGCATGCGGTAGCGGGCTGCCGATCGTGATCAACCGATCGACCTGTACCTGGGGAGAGATCCGCAACAAGGCGTCCAATGCGATCAGCGACCCCAGGCTGTGCGCCACCACGACCACTCGCCCCGAGGTCGGGAACGCCGCGACCACGTCGTGCAGCAGTCGGGCCCGGATCCGGGAGTTCTTGGCCAGGTAGACGCGCGCCTGATCGAGCCCCAAGGGGCTATATCGGACCAGACCGCCGGCCGGGGCCCAGTTCAGTGGTGCCCGAGGCACGCTGGCCCCCAACAACGCCTCCAGACGCGAGGTACGCAAGGCGACCTCGTGCCGGTGGGCGGTGGCCTCGGCCCCCTTCAACTCCTTGATCGTGATGGCCGGGATCTCCGACTCGTCCTCCGATCGGGATGATCGCAACAGACCCGCATAACGCGGCGCGACGACCTGCACCCCGTCCAGGGCCGGATACCCGGCAGCCTGCAACGAGGTGTCCAGCACGGCCCGCACCTGGGACTCGGTCACCCCGTTGCCGATGCCATGCAAGAACACGAGGTGCGGGTGCCGGGCAGACTCCGCGGGGCGAGTCACGTCGGTGTGGTCGTTCGGGTTCAGCGAGGCAGCGCCTGATGCAGACTGTCGGAGGCGTTCGAGGTCGCCGAGGAGACCGCCTTGGCGGCCTTGCGACCGGCACGCTTGGCACCGGTGAAGATCCCCTGCAGGGCGAGCGTGGCTCCGGCCCCGATCAGCCAGGAGTCCTTGGCGATGGGGGTTCCGGCCTGGGTCGGGCGCAGGCTGCCGGTCTCACGCAGGCCGGGCACCTTGAGGTAGAGCCCCAGCAGGCCGGCGCCGAAGCCGGTCAGAGCGGTCCCGGCCAGTGCCGAGGGAACCATGGGGAGCAGCAGCGCGCCACCGAGAGCGATCTCGCCCACGGCCAGGGTTTTGGTGAAGGTGGTCGGGCTCATCGAATGGACGATGGGGTATGCCGTGGCAGTCATCCCGTGCAGGGCGGCGGCGGTCTCTGGGTCCGCCTGCAACTTGCTGAGGCCCGAATTGAGGATGAACGCGCCAGTGGCCAGGCGCAGCGGTGCGTGCGTGATATCCATGGTCCCCACGTTAGCGCCAACCCCGAACACACCTGCTCGGGAGAGCCGGGATGTCGATCCGCAGAGTCACTCGAGCGCCTTGAGCACCACGCTCGCCTCGGCGGTGAACGCACGGAAGGTAAGCGACTCCTGCAGGTAGAGCTGGATCTGCTCGGAGTCGTGCGAGGAATAGCCGATGGACAGGTCCTGGCCCAGGGTGAGTTCGAAGTCGCCACCACGGGTGCTGACGACCAGACCACCGGAGATCGCCGGGGCCCACATCACCTGGCCGGTACCGATCAGGGCCTCGATGTGTTCCAGAACGGGGTGTCCCTGGTCGGTGGTCTCCGCGAGCCCGGTATAGGCATCGGCCGAGAGCAGCAGACTGTACGGCCCGTCCACGCCGACCAGGCGCAGGGCGCTGATCGCCTGGGCCACCGCGTCCGGCACCTGGCGGGCATCCTGGGGCAGGTCGACCGACGGGTTCGAGCTGCTCGGTGAGATACCGGTGATCGCGGCACTGCTCATGCCGGTGACGATCGCGTGATCCTCGGCGAGCGCCATCTCGCGGGCCGCATCCTTGACGGGCTGCCAGTCGGAGTCCTGCGAGCCGCGCTCCACATCGTCGACGGCGTCGCGGGTCACGCTGAACGGCACCCGCAACTCGACCAGTGGCTGCACCTCACGCAGCCGGGCGCGCACGGCTGCGCGAGGGCTCTCCACCGGGTCGAGATGGCCGGTACCGACCCCGGCCAGCGACAGCCCGCCCGGATCGGTGACGTCGACGACGCGGCGCCCGGCGAGGTTGCGGGTGAAGGTGCGCCGGGCCTCCTCCTCGATCTGAGCCCAGGCGTCCTCGGTGATCGGTGCCAGTTCGCGATGCAGGTTGTTCAACGTCTTCTGCCTTTCGTCAGTGGTTCTTGAGGTTGCCGATCTCCAAGGAGCCGTGTGACTCCGGAGCTGCCGGGGTCGGTGCGGAGGATGGGGGTGGCTCGGGAACAGCCAGCTCCTCCAGGATCTCGACGGTGGGGACGAAGTACATCGACCCGGTCACCGCGGTGGAGAAGTCCAGGATGCGATCGTGATTGCCCTCGGGCACCCCCACGAACATGTTCCTCAGCATCTGTTCGGTGACGCCGGGGTCGGCCGCGTAGCCGATGAAATAGGTGCCGAACTCGCGTTCGCCCAGGGAGCCGAAGGGCATGTTCTGCCGCAGGATCTGCTGCTGGTCGCCGTCGTCGTCGGTGACCTGGTTGAGCACGACATGGGAGTTGGTGGCCTTGGCCGCGTCGGCCTGCTCGGTGTCTTCGAGCTTGCTGCGGCCGATCGCGGCCTCCTGTTCCTCGACCGACAGCCCGTTCCAGGCGGTCAGGTCGTGCAGGTACTTCTGCACCAGCACGTAGCTGCCACCGGCGAAGTCGGGGTCCTCGGGGCCGACGTAGACGGACTTCCGGGCTGCCCGACCGGTCGGGTTCTCGGTGCCGTCCACGAAGCCGAGCAGGTCGCGACCGTCGAAGTACCGGAACCCGTGTGCCTCGTCGACCACGGTGGCGACGCCGTCGAGACGGCGAGTGAGCAGTCCGGCCAGCTCGAAGCACAGGTCCATCCGGCGGGCTCGCAGATGAAAGAGCAGGTCACCCGGGGTGGAGACGGCTGTGTGGGTGGCCCCGGCCACGGCTCGGAATGGGTGCAGGTGGGCCGGACGTGGCCCGGGGAGGAGCCTGTCCCACAGGTCCGAGCCGATCCCCACGACACAGGCCAGATCGCCGTCGGGATGACGGAATCCGACACCCCGGATCAGTCCGGGGAGGTCCGGCAGCAGTGCCTTGACGACGGACTGAGCCTGGTCGCCGTCGGCCACGGTCACAACCAGGAAGATCGCGGCCTCGGTGACCTCGGTATGTGACGAGACCACCCGCTGCGGCGTGTGCTCGGCATCGTCTTGAGCCGTCATCGGCTGCCCCTGTCTGACCGCCGTGGTCGCGGTCGGTCTGGTCCGTGTCAGTCGCGATCGTGCCTTGCCATGGTGGCACTCTCGTCGTCTCTTGGGTAGGCACTCTGATCTTCGGACGGGCTTATTCGCCGCTCTGCTCCAGTAGTCGGGACAGGGCATGGGCCTGGTCCAGTAGGGCCCGGCCGTATTCCTGTTGTCGTTCAGGGGTGAACCTCTGCTCGATCCCGGTCAGGCTGAGCGCCCACCCGGGTCGCCCACGGGAGTCGAAGACCGCGGCGGCCATGCCCCAGCTGCCCTCGACGATATGGCCACCGTTCAGTGCCCAGCCACGGGTCCGGGTCTCGTCGAGCCGGATGCGCACCCGGTCGGTCGAGTGCTGCGGACCGTGCTCGGCGGTGAGATCGTGCTGGGCCAGATACTCCTCGACCTCGCGCATGGGGAGGTGTGCCAGGATCGCGATCCCGGCCGAGGCGACTCCGAGCGGGAACCGGATCCCCTCGAAGAGCACGTGTGAACGGATCGGGAAACTGCCGTCCTCGCGTAGCAGACAGATGGTCTGACTGCCCCGACGAGCCGACAGGAAGGCGCTCTCGCCGCTGACCCGGGCCAGGTTCCGCACGAACGGTTCGGCCAGTGCCGTCACGTCATAACGGTGCGCCGCGGTGCGGCCCAGCAGATACAGCTCCGGTCCGAGCAGCCAGCGGTGGGTGACGGTGTCGCGCTCCACGAGACCCTCGCGTTCGAGCGCGGTCAGGAGCCGGTGAGTGGTGGGCCGGGCCAGCCCGGTGACGGTAGCCAATGCGGTGGTGTTCGCGCCATCGGGTTCGTGCTCGGAGACGGCCCGGAGAACAGCGGAGGCGCGTCCTACGAGATCGATCGGTGCGTTCATTGAATGAACGGTACTGGATGAGGACTTTCACTCGTTGAGCAATCGCGCGCTGTTCTGACGCCTGTATTGACCCTTCTCGCGCACACGGCCTTTGATCGTTACATGGACAAAGTTGTGAGATCGGCGGCCGAGGCGGTCGCAGACATCGGCTCCGGCGCCTCCTTGGTGGTTGGCGGCTTCGGACTATGCGGGATTCCGTCGGTACTGATCCGAGGGGTACTGGACAGCGGTGCCGACCGGCTCGAGGTGGCCTCGAACAATGCCGGGGTTGACGGATGGGGGCTGGGCCTGCTGCTCGAGCAGGGGCGGATCGGCCGGATCGTGGCCTCCTATGTGGGGGAGAACAAGGAGTTCGCCCGGCAGTACCTGCAGGGTGAGCTGGAGGTCGAGCTCACCCCCCAGGGAACCCTCGCCGAGCGGCTCCGTGCGGGCGGCTCCGGGATCGCGGCCTTCTATACCCGGACTGGTGTCGGGACCCAGGTGGCCGAGGGAGGTCTGCCCTGGCGCTATGCCGCAGACGGGTCGGTGGCCGTCGCCTCGCCGGCCAAGGAGGTGCGCACCTTCGGGGCACACGAGTTCGTTCTGGAGGAGGCGATCCAGGCAGACTTCGGGCTGGTCAGGGCCTGGAAGGGCGACCGCCACGGCAACCTCGTGTTCCGGCAGTCCGCCCGCAACTTCAACCCACTGTGCGCGATGGCGGGAAGGATCACCATCGCCGAGGTGGAAGAGCTGGTCGAGCCCGGGGAGTTGGACCCCGACCAGGTACACACACCCGGTGTCTTCGTGCAGCGCGTGGTGCCTCTCACCCCCGAGCAGGCGGCGGACAAGCGGATCGAGAAGCGCACGGTGCGCGAGGCGAACGAAGGAGAACTGGCATGAGCTGGACCCGCGAGCAGATGGCCGCTCGGGCCGCTGCCGAGCTGACCGACGGCTCCTACGTGAACCTGGGCATCGGGCTGCCGACGCTGGTACCCAACTACGTGGCCGATGACGTCGAACTGGTGCTGCAGAGCGAGAACGGGATCCTGGGAGTGGGCGCCTACCCGACCGCGGATCGGATCGATGCGGACCTGATCAATGCCGGTAAGGAGACCGTCACATTGCGCCGGGGCGCCTCCTTCTTCGACTCAGCCACCAGTTTCGGGATGATCCGCGGCGGCAAGATCGACGCCGCGATCCTCGGCGCCATGCAGGTCTCGGCGGGTGGCGACATCGCCAACTGGATGATCCCCGGAAAGATGGTCAAGGGGATGGGCGGCGCGATGGACCTCGTGCACGGCGCTCGGCGGGTGATCGTGCTGATGGAGCACGTCGCCAAGGACGGCTCCTACAAGATCGTGAACGAGTGCGATCTGCCCTTCACCGGCAAGGGGGTGGTGCAGCGCATCATCACCGACCTGGCCGTCATCGATGTCACCCCGGAAGGTCTTGAGCTGGTCGAACTGGCCACCGGCACATCCGAGGACGAGGTTCGGGATAAGACCGAGCCGGAACTGCTCTCACGCCTCTGATTTCGGACCCGGTCCGGCTCTGAGCGAACGCTGACACGGCGGTTTTTGTTACCACTAGGTAACAAAAACCGCCGTGTCAGCGTTCGAGTCTCGTCGTCGTCCCGAATGGCCACCCGCGCCCAATTATGTTAAGTACATAGGTTGGGAAATCATTCACAAGAGAGAGGAGCTCAGATGAGGGTCGCCATTCTCGGTGCGGGTCCCAGTGGTCTGGCGCAGCTTCGCGCCTTCGAGTCTGCCCGAGTCGCGGGGGCACAGAACCTGCCTGAGGTCGTCTGTATCGAGAAGCAGTCCGACCTGGGAGGCATGTGGAACTACACGTGGCGGACCGGACTGGACGCCTTCGGGGAGCCGGTACACGGCAGCATGTACCGCTACCTGTGGTCCAACGGACCGAAGGAGTGTCTGGAGTTCGCCGACTACTCCTTCGAGGAGCACTTCGGGGTGCCGATCCCGTCCTATCCGCCGCGGGCGGTGCTGCACGACTACATCATGGGTCGGGTCGAGGCGAGTGATGCTCGCCAGCACATCCGGTTCAATCACGCGGTCCGGTGGGTCGAGTACTCAGCGGAGACCGAGATGTTCACGGTCACTGTCAAAGATCTGGTCAACGACGAGTTGGTGAGCGAGGAGTTCGACTACGTGGTCTCGGCCACCGGTCACTTCTCCACCCCCAACGTCCCGACCTTCGAGGGGTTCGAGAGCTACGAGGGCCGGGTACTGCACGCCCACGACTTCCGTGAGGCCCGAGAGTTCACCGACCGCACCGTGCTGCTGGTCGGCAGCAGCTACTCGGCCGAGGACATCGGCAGCCAGTGCTACAAGTACGGCGCCAAGCGGGTGCTGCTCAGCTACCGCTCCCGTCCCACCGGCTACGACTGGCCCGAGGGCTTCGACGAGGTCCCGTTGTTGGAGCGGGTCGAGGGCTGCACCGCGCACTTCGCGGACGGCAGCAGCGCCGAGGTGGACGGGATCATCCTGTGCACCGGCTATCTGCATCATTTCGACTATCTGCCCGACGACCTGCGGCTGGTCACCGGCAACCGACTGTGGCCCAACGACCTGTGGAAGGGCGTGGTGTGGCAGGACAACCCGAGGTTCCTCTACCTGGGCATGCAGGACCAGTACTTCACCTTCAACATGTTCGATGCCCAGGCCTGGTTCGCCCGTGAGGTGATCCTGGGCAATGTGGCACTGCCCACCCGCGAGGATCGGGGCACCGAGATCGCCGAGTGGCGGGCGCGCGAGGAGGCGCTGGTCACCGCGGAGGAGGAGATCGACTTCCAGTCGGCCTACATCCGCGACCTGATGGGCTACAGCGACTACCCGGAGTTCTCCGTGGAGCAGCAGGGCGAGCTCTTCAAGCAGTGGAAGCAGGACAAGAAGCGCGACATCATGGGCTATCGCAACCTGGGGTACACCTCAACGTTGACCGGTACCACCGCGCCGCCTCTGCACGCGGAGTGGCTGACGGTGCTCGACGACTCCAAGGAGGCCTTCCTGGCCAACAATGGGATCCAGACCGGCGCTACCGAGTCGGCCGCGGTCCTCCCGGCCCGCCGCAGGATCCCGGCGCCAGAGGCTCCGCGCGCCACGGCCGGCCGCTGACATCCTCCGGGCCGGGGCACTCAGCCGCGGCCCGGAGGTCAGTCGTCCGCCGACGCCCGGGCCTTGCGGCGCCGCCACCGGGAAAGAGCACGGTCGATGCCCAGCCCGAGGGCCACCGCGATCGTCACCGCCACGGCGGCCCCGTACAGCGGGTGGTCGGCAGCCCATTGACCGGCCAGGACACCGATCAGTACCGAGTATCCGGCCCAGGTAGCGGCCGCCAGCACCGCCAGCGGGATGAACCGGCGATAGTCGAATCCGGTGGCCCCGGCGGTCAGGTTGACCGCCACCCGGCCGACCGGGACATAGCGTGCGGTCAGGATCAGTAGTGCGGCCCGATGGTCGAGCTCATGACGGGCCACGGCGAAGGCCGCGACCATCCGGGGGCGGCGCATCCAGCCGAATCGTTCGATTCCGATCAACCGGCCCAGACGGAAGGTGGTGTTGTCGCCGATGAACGCGCCGGCACCGGCCGCCACTGCCAGCAGCGCCAATTCGGGTTCGCCCGAACTCTGGCTGATCGCGGCCAGGGCCACCACCACGGACTCGCTAGGCACCACCGGTACCAAGGCGTCGAATGCGGCGAAGGCGAATACCACCCAATAGACCCATCCGGACCCGGCAAGGTGCACGGCAAAGTCGTTGGCGCCCTGGAGGAGTGAGTCCACGCCGAGATCCTAGTTGAGCAGACCCGAGTCACTACCGCAGGATGCGGCCCGGCGCCGCCGACGGAGCCACCCGAGCCCGCCGATCGCGGCGGCGCAGGCGGTGAGCACACCACCGAGTTGGAGGACGGCGCTGGTGCCCTGGCCCAGCCCGGCCCGCTCGGCGAGCTGGGTGCCGTTGAGGTTCTCGCCCACCTGCCAAGGATGGGAGGGAGCGTCTTCGGAGTAGGCGGCCCGTTGTCCGTCTGGACCGCTGGCCAGCGTGATGAAGGCGGGGTGCAGATCGGTCAGCATCGTGATCGTCACCTCGACTTCGCCGCCTTGGCCAGGACAGTCGAAGTTGACGCCGATGCCGGTAGCGCTGAGATCGCCGCCGGCGCTGACCGTACCGGCACAGTCATCGCCGGCGCGGGTCGCGGAGATGTGCTCCAGCACGTAGCCGGGGAGCCCGGCCGACTCCGAGAGCAGCAGGTCGTCGCTGTCTTCATGGAGGACCGCCCCGTCGAGCAGGACTCGCTCCTGAGGCAGCGCGCCCAGGGCCGCTCCGAGGTAGGAGACGTCATCGGAGGCACCGAACCGCCACTGCACGTGTAATCGGCCGTCTGCGGCGGAGACCTCGGCGGTCTGCGGCGGGCCGAACGGGTGCGCCTGAGCCGGGGCAGCAGGAAGTATCGCGCAGAGTAGGACCGCCGCGGCGACGGCCTCGGCTGGCAGAAGTCTGGATCTCACGGTCGCTCTCGCCTGTCGTCAGTGGGGGACAGCCACGCCGTGCGGCCCCGATCATCGCTGACCGGGAGCCGCACGGCGGGTGGTGCTGGGGCGTGATTCAGCGCCCGTTCTTCCTCTTCACCTTGAAGCTGGTGGTGGTGGAGGCGGCCTTGACCGATCCGTCGCCCGAGTAGCGCACCACGACCTTCTTCTTACCCGGCTTCTTGAACCTGCCGAGCTTCACGGTGGCGGTGCCGTTCACCAGGGTGGCGCGCACCGTCTTCTTACCGACCTTGACGCGCACCTTGCCGGTGGCCGTCGTGTTCGGTGCGCTCACCTTGACGATGAGCACCACCTTGCGCTTCGGGCCGACCGCCCTCTTCGGCTTCAGCCGGGTCGAGACGGTGGCCTTCGCCTTGACGGTCGGCTTGGCCGCGGTCGGCTGGGCCACGGTCAGCACGAAGGTGCCGGCCGAGGACTCGTAGCCGTCCCGATCGGCAGGCGTGAACCGCGCCTGCGCCACGTAGGCCCCCGGCGTGGCCAGTACCGAGGCCGAGCACGTCGCCGCGCCACCCTTGACCGGAGCCGCGCAGACCTCGTCCTCGCCGAGGTAGAAGGTCACCGTGCCGGCCACGGCCGGGCTGACCTTCGCCGTCACCTTCGACAGGGCGTTGAAGGTGACGCTCTGGTTACTCACCGTCACCGAGGTGGCGGTCTTCTGAGCCACCGGGGCAGCCTTGACCGTCACCACGCGCTGTGCCTGGGCCAGGTTGCCGTTGGCGTCGGCGACCGAGTAGAGCAGCGGGTAGCTGCCCGGCGTGGTCACATCGACCGATCCGGTCACCGTGATCGCGGCGGTGAGGTCGTCACCGTCGTCGGTGGCGCCGGCGCCGGTGAGCGGGTCGAAGTCGTCACCGACGGTGATCGACGCGTTGCCGGGCACGGTCAGGACCGGAGCGGTCTTGTCGGTGCCGGCCTTGGTGGCGGTGAACAGGCCACCGAACTGCTCGACCTCCGCGAGCTGCGCCCCGGATCCGGTGGTCGAGGTCGCGGTCCAGGCGTAGGTCTGGCCCTCCACCAGACCGTCCCAGGTGACCGAGGCCGGGAAGCCGGACTTGGCGGTCGCGGTGCCGATCACGTCCGCGCTCGGGGTGAGCACGGCGAGACCGTCGGTCGCGAACGACGTCATCCGGGTGTTGAGGTCGACCGGAACGGTGAAGGAGTCCTCGGATCCGTTGTACCGCTTGAGCGGGTCGTGCTCGCCGGCTCCGAACTCGTCGAGGAACGGCGAGTAAGCGCGCACCGTCATCGTCGAGGCGGCCTTGTCGAACTCCAGCAGCCGCACGAACGAGGCGCCGAGGAAGAGTGAGTCGTCGGCGTTGTGGTCGGCGGTCCCGTCTCCGTCGACGTCGATCTTGCCGCCGGACAGCACCTTGCACTTCGTGCCGCCCGGGTTGGTCTCGGGGTTCCAGACATCGTTCAGGCCAGCGGTCTCGCACCGTTGTGAGGAGTAGGCCTCGGCAGCGGTGGCACGGTAGTCCTGGTAGTCGGCCAGCAGTTCCACCGTCTTGTGGGTGATGTCGGCGCTGGAGTTCTTGACCTGTACCAGGTTGGTGCCCACCCCGTGTACGTGACCGGCCAGAACCAGGAACACGTTCGAGTTGGCGGCGACCACCTTGCTGTACAGCCGAGCACCGTCCGAGGACTTGCCGGCCGTCCGGCCGTCCGGCTTGGAGGAGGAGGACAGGTAGCCGTGGGTGATCAGGATGCCGTTGCGGTCCGGATAGCGCTTGAACACCTGGTTGGCCCATTCGGCCTCGGCCGTGGTGACACCGTAGGAGAGCCCCACCGCGACGAAGTCCAGACCGCCGGCCGAGAACAGTACGTAGTTGTTCTCGGTGTCGATGCCCGGCGTGACTACCTTGCCCTGCCCGTCGGTCACCTCGTCGATGGTGTGGAAGGACGCCCCGGCGGGCCAGTTGGACACCTGGTCGTAGAAGGAGTCGGCCGTGAAGGACTCGTTGAAGAAGTTGTCCTTGGTGGTGTCGGGCACCGGCGTGGTCGGGCTGGTGGCGTCGGTCGGGGAGTCCGCACCACCGCGGTTGTCGTGGTTGCCCGCGACCAGTTGGCTGACCATGCCCTTGCCGTCGCTGCCGCGCCAGTTCCACATCTTCTCGAACGCGCTCACCGCGAAGTCGTTCTCGCGGTCGATCTGGTTCTTGATCTCGGAGTAGGGCCGGCCCAGCTTGTTGAGCTCGTTGCCGTCGGCCGCACCGTGTGAGGTGAGGTAGGCCGGGTCAGCAGGATCGCGCAGGTTGGTGTTGATGATGTCTCCGGTGTTGGCGGCGTACGCGATCTTGCGTTGCTCGACGTTGTCGGCGGTCCACTGAGCGGCCTGGTTGTAGGCCGAGGCCCACACCTTCTGCTCGGCCTGCGAAGCGTCGTAGCCGTTGCTGCCCTGAGCGGTGGCGAAGGCCGGGCCGAAGTAGTTGCCCTGGCCGCCGACCGCACCCTCGGCGAGGAACTGCGGGTCGGTCCAGTGCACGAACGAGAAATCGTAGTCCGCCGGGTCGTCGAAGGTCGAGTTCGCATTCGAGCCGTCACGAGGCGACAGATCGTCGGCGAAGGGGTCGCTGGCCACCGCGAGCACATGGACCACGCCCACATTCGGCTGGGCCACGCTGACACCGGTGTCGACCATCGAGGTGCGCACCTCGCCCTCGAGCGCGGCCTGGCCACTCTCGTTGCCGCGGGCGGAGGCGAGCTCGATCCACTTCTGGTCGCTCAGATCCCAGGCGTACAGGGCGACCTGGCGGGCCGGGTCGACCGCACCGGACCAGCGCACCCGGTGCACCTTGCCGTCCGGCACGGCCACGTCGAACCGCTGGTAGGGCAGTAGGTCGTGGGCCTGGATGCTCGGCGACGACTCACCGTCGCCGGCCGTCTGGGCGCCGGTAAGCGTCTTGGTGCCCGTGGAGGTGAAGTCCAGCGTGGTCGGGATACCGGTGACGGTGCCGGTGGTGCCGCCGTCGGCCACCGAGGCGGTGGCCTCGTGGAAGGTGGTGGTCACCTCGCCGCCGTCGGGCGCCACCGCCACCGCGGACAACTTCACCTCGCCCTTGCCCTGACCGACCTCGGTGCCCTGCCCCGCGGGAATGTGGGTGGAGGTGAACGGGACGGTGAAGGAGATCGGAGCGCCGAAGTGGTCCACGGCACTGATCGTCAGGGTGTGGTCGCCGGCCGCCAGGCCGCCGCCGATCGTGGAGCCGGGCTGCACCGCGGTGCCGTCCAGCAGGTAGCTCCAGCCGGTGGCCTGGTCCTGGTTCTTGATCTTGACCTCGAGCTCCTGGGTCGAGGTGATCTTCGATCCGGCGGCGGGACTGGAGGAGACCAGCCTGATGTCGGTCGAGGCCTGGCCCAGGTCACCCGCATACAGCGCGCTGATCTGCTCGGCGCTCAGGGCCTTGCTCCAGATCCGCGCCGCGGAAAGTGAGGCGGGAGCCGGGGACTGCGGCTGATTGAGCGCGTTGATGTCGGCTCCGAGAGCCCAGCCCATCGGGGTGGCCTTCGGCGGGAAGCCGACCTTGGCCACGGTGGAGCTCTTGGCGAGCTTGCCGTCGATGTAGAGGCTGTAGCTGTCGGACTCGTCGTCGAGCGTGGCGACCAGGGAGGTCCACACGCCGGCGGTCACCGGTGCGGACATCGACAGGCAGGTATCGGCGCTCTCCACGCAGGTGCGGATCTTGACCGCGTTGCCCGACACGTTCACCGAATAGCCCCCGGACTCCTTGCCGGAGCACAGGTTGGCCTCCGAGGCGGCCGGCAGGCTGCCGTCATAGCGGAAGTCGCACTGGATGGTGAAGTCGTTCAGGATGCTGGTGGGCGTACCGGCCGTGTAGGCGTCGCTGATGTCGTAGGTGACGGCATCCTTGTCGCCGTCGAAGATCGCCACCGGCCGGTCCAGGGTCGGATCCTTGGTGAAGGCTGGTACGCCGAAGACCTCCGGCTCCCTGCCATCCGGGCCGAAGTCGGCGGCGTCATTCTGGTGGAAGTCGACGTCGAGCACGTCGGCCTCGGGCACGGGCACGGTGGAGGTGTCCTGGGCGTAGAGCAGGGCCACCTGCTCGTCGGTGAGGGCCGAGCTCCAGACCCGGGCCGCGGCGATCGAGGCCCTGGCCCAGCTCTCCGCGGTGGGGTAAGAGCCGGCGGTATCGGCGCCGAGGACGAAACCGGTGCCGCCCGGAGGCGCGACCGTCCCGGTCTGCGGACCGAACGCCTTCAGTACGCCGTTGACGTAGAGCTTCTGGGCGGTGCCGTCATAGGAGTAGACGATGTGGTTCCAGGCGCCCTCAGGAATGCTCGCGGTGACGCTCTTGTAGCCGCCGGCGATGTAGGCCTCGGCCTTGACCGTGGTGGTGCTGTTGGCCGGGACCTGCACGGAGAAGCCACCGGTCTGCTCGCCCGAGCAGACCTTCTGCAGCGTGCTGGCCGCGTCCTCCACCCTGAAGTAGCACTCGATGGTGAAGCCCTTGGTGACGGTCGGAGTGCTGGTCGGACCCCACGCCTTGGTGAGGTCGTAGGCGTAGGCGTCATCGCCGTCGAAGGTCACCTTGGTGCGGCTCAGGGTCGTATCCGTGCTGCGCCGCGGTTCGCCGAAGACGAATGGAGAGGCGCCGGTCACGTGGTTGACCGGGTCGCCATGTACCAGGTCGACGTCCAGGACGTCGGCTGCCGGAACAGTGGTCGAACCCGGCCCGGAGGTGCCGCCGTCCACAGCCGGTACTCCCGAGAGGGTGTACAACGAGGCGATCTCGGCATCGGTGAGCGGGTGGCCCCAGACCCGGGCGCTGGCGATCCGGCCGAATGTCGCGTTCGGGTCGGAGCTGTTGAGCAGGTCGCCGACCGCGTTCTTCGGCGCACCGCCCACGCCCCAGTGTCGGTAGGCGGGTGCACCGATCTGCGAGCCGGGCAGGTTGCTCATCGCGGCGAGCTTGCCGTTGAGGTAGAGCTTGACGTTCTCGCCGTCCCAGGTCTGCACGGCCTGGTACCAGGTGTCGAGCTTGATCGAGGCGCTCGGGTCGACATAGGCGCCGTTGTGGATCCGGGCCTGCAGGCTGGTGGTCGCGGCGTCCTTGGCGTAGGCGCCGGTGGCCAGCCCGGCACCGCCGGAGTAGATATTGCCGCAGGGGTACTGCGTGTGGCTCTCGGCGACGCTCGAGTCGAGCCTGAAGACGCATTCGAGCGCGAGCGCGTTCTTCCGCAGGATCGGCTGGTTGAACTCCCACGCACCGGTGGGGTAGGCCAACGCCTGGGAACCGTCGAGGGCCAGCACCTGCTGGTCCAGTTCGGAGTCCTGGACGGTGGTGGGCGCGGTGGCCTCGGCCACCGTCGCGGGAACCGGCGGTGAGGTGTTGATACCGACCAGGTAGGAGGGGATGCCGGCGGTGCCGTGCACCGTGTCGGTGGTGTTGCCTCCGGCGTAGTTCACGTCCAGGACGTTGGGCTTGCGCACTGACCCCGGCCAGGACCGGCCCTCGGCCAGGTGCGGTGATGTCTCGGGCGCCGGGTCGGTGACGTCGATGCCGGAGATCGCGGGGGTGACCTCGGCGTCGAGTGCCAGCGCCCGCACCTGCTCCTTGGTGAGCGGTTTGCTCCACAGGCGGGATCCGGCCATCACGACCCGGCCCCGGTAGTTCAGGGTCGTCGCGCTCGAAGGGGAACCGCCCAGGGTCATCACCTGGCGGGAGAGCGCCGGGGCGGTCATCGAGACGACCGCGGTACGCGAGACGTAGAGGCCGTCGAGGTAGAGGTTGATCGTGGAGCCGTTCCACACCGCGACCGCGTCATACCAGGTATTGGGCTCGAGCTGCGCCGACGCCGTCTGGTAGCCGTCGGCGCCCGAGGAACTGGCCTTGCCGTAGACGGTGGCCCGCAGCGTCATGCTGTTGGCCGAGAGGTAGAAGCCGAAGCCCCCCGAGTACTTGTCGCCGCAGATCTCGTTCTCACCTGCGTCGGGCGAGTCGGAGTTGGTGCGGAAGGTGCACTCGAACGTGAGGCCGTCGGTGATCGTGCCGGCGGCGTAGGCGTCGGCGAGGTTGTAGGTGTAGCCGTCCGCGTCGCCGGCCACGACGGCACCGTTGCCGGCTCCGGCGTCCTCGTTGAACAGCGGCAGACTGCGGTTCAGGGTCGGGTCCACCGACCACTCGGGTGTTCCGATGGTGGTCGCGGGTCGCGCGGAGGGGGAGCGGTCCGCGGGTACTCCGTCCGCGAAGTCGACGTCGAGCAGATCGGCTCTGGGCACGGTGACAGCGGCGGCTGCGCTGTCGACGGTGAGACTCGTCAGGCCGGTGAGAGCCATGCCTGTCACTGACAGACAGACGAGTACCGATGTCGCCCGGCGAAACCATCGCCGGGCAGAGCGGCTTGTCATGGGGACTTCCTTCGTGAGGTCGAAGATGTCTGGATGGCATCTCGGTGATGCAATCGCTTCCAGGCAACGAACGCCCCTCGTCAGGCGACAGAGAGAGAACACGAAGGTGAACATTGGTTCGAAGGCGTCCGAGTGCGGCCCCTGAGCGGAGTCCGGGCTCGGCGTCGGGGGCTTCAGAAGAGCTTGCGCAGGTTGGCCCGAGCCAGGTCGATCAGTTCGTCACCCCGACCGGAGGTGACGGTGCGCAGCGCGTAGAGGGTGAACCCCTTCACCTGGGCCGCGGTGATGCTGGGCGGCACACTGATCTCCTGGCGTTCGGTGACCACGTTGACCAGCGCCGGCCCGTCGTGGGCGAAGGCCCGGGCCAGGGTGGGCTCGAGGTCGGCGGAGTCGTCCACCCGGAAGCCACGGATGCCGATCGCCTCGGCCACGGCGGCGAAATCCGGGTTCTGCAGCTCGGTGGCCCAGTTGACGAAGCCGGCGGCCTTCATCTCCAGTTCGACGAAGTTCAGCGAGCTGTTCTCGAAGACCACGATCTTCACCGGCAGCCGGTTCTGGACCAGGGTGATCAGCTCGCCGAGCAGCATGCTGAGCCCACCGTCCCCGGCCAGCGCCACCACCTGCCGGCGGGGGTGTGCGGCCTGCACCCCGATCGCCTGGGAGAGGGCGTTGGCCATCGAACCATGGCTGAAGGAGCCGATCAGACGGCGCTGTCCGTTCATCGTCAGATAGCGGGCCGCCCACATCACCGGTGAGCCGACGTCGGGGATGAAGACCGCGTCCTGCGCGGCGGCCCGATCGATGCCGCGCGCGATGAACTGCGGATGCAGTGGACGCCCCGGCCTGGTGGGCTCGGCGAGCTCATCGAGCTTCGAGCGGGTCTTGGCGTAGTGCGCGAGGGCGTTGTCGAGGTGCTTGCGCTCGGAGGTCCGGGTCAACCGGGGGAGCAGCCCGATCAGAGTGTCGCGCACGGTTCCCACCAGGCCCAGCGCCAGCGGCGTCCGGCGACCCAACTGCTCACCTCGGACGTCCACCTGGATGATGGTCGCCTCGCGTGGGTAGAACTCCTGGTACGGGAAATCGGTGCCGAGCATGAGCAGGGTGTCGCACTCCGCCATGGCTCGGTATCCGGAGGCGAAGCCCAGGAGACCGGTCATCCCCACATCGAAGGGATTGTCGAACTCGAGGTGCTCCTTGCCGCGCAGGGCGTGCACCACCGGGGCACCCAGCACATCCGCCAGCGCCACCACCTCGTCGTGGGCGCCGGCCGCACCCGCACCGGCCAGGATCGTCACCCGGGTGCCGGCGTTGAGCAGCTCGGCCGTGCGATCCAACTCGAGCTCCGAGGGCACGATGCGGGGAGTGCTGGGGCGCAGGGTGGTGACGGTCTCCTCGGAGGTCTCGGCCAGGGCCACATCGCCCGGGATGACCAGTACCGCGACTCCCTGCTTCTCGATCGCGGTCCGCATCGCGATCCGCAACAGCCGAGGCAGCTGGCTGGGTGAGGCCACATACTCGGCATAGACGCTGCACTCGCCGAAGAGCTGGGTGGGATGGGTCTCCTGGAAGTAGTTGGATCCGATCTCCGCGGTGGGGATGTGGGCGGCGATGGCGAGCACCGGGACCCGGGAACGGTGCGCGTCGTAGAGGCCGTTGATCAGGTGCAGGTTGCCCGGCCCGCAACTTCCGGCACAGACCGCCAGCCTTCCTGTGCTCGCAGCCTCGGCGGAGGCGGCGAAGGCCGCAGCCTCCTCGTGACGGACGTGGATCCAGTCGATCTCCGAGGTGCGCAGGGCATCGGTGAATCCGTTCAGCGAGTCACCGGGGATCCCGTAGACCCGCTCGACCCCGTTGGCTGCCAGTGTGGCCACGATGTGCTGTGCGATGGTCCCCATGTTTCGACGCTAGAGCCCCTGTCAACGCCCCTGTCTAGCCGCCCCTCCCCGCTGATGAGGCACGAAAGTGCCTCATCAGCGGTGACCGAAGCGGCAGGAAAGTGCCTCATCAGCGATCAGAAGGCGGCGGGCTCGATCCCGAAGACCAGCGCGCGCTCACGGATCCGCTCGGCCCGAGCCAGCCGCGGCTTGTCCGAGCCGTCCCGGATCACCCGGCCGCCCTTCTCGAAGTCGTCCAGGAAGTCGATCGCCCACGCCACATCGGACCGGGTCGGCGCGATCGCCTCGTTGATCACGGCGGGCTGGTCCAGGTCCAGGCAGAGCTTGCCGGTCATACCCAGCGCGACGGCGTCCGAGCACTGGTCGCGCAGCACGGCGTGCGAGCTGAACGGGGTCGGGCCGTCCACCGGTCCCGGCAGGCCGCCGATCCGGGAGCCGAGCACCAGCCTGCTGCGTGGATAGGCCATCGCCATCGGCACGTTCTCGGTGCCGGTGTCCTTGCGGTAGTCACCGGAGCCGAACGCCAGTCGGAAGGCCCCCTCGGCCCGGGCGATCGCGGTCGCCTCCTCGATCCCGAGCGCGGACTCCACCAGCGGGAGGACCGCGAGTCCGTCGAGCCGGGCGGCGGTGGCGGTGACCGATTCGGCATTCTCGGTCTTGGCCAGCATCACGCCGTGCAGCCCCGGAACCCCGGCCAGAGCGGCCACGTCGTCCTCCCAGTGACTGGTGGTGACGTCGTTGATCCGGACCCAGGCGTGCCCGCCGCCAGTGAGCCAGTCGATCACCAGGGAGCGTGCCTTGGCCTTGAGCGAGGGGTCGACCGCATCCTCCACGTCCAGGATGATCTGATCGGCCCGGCCCAGTTGCGCGGGGTCGAATTCGTCGGCACGCAGCGCGGAGACGAGCTGCCAGGAACGGGAGTTGCCCGGATCGACCCGCTTCGACTCCCGGACCTGTCGCTGCTCGTCGAGCCGGGTCTCGCTCATGGCATCCTCGAATCGTTCGAAGGGCCGGTCCGCAGTCCGGCCGGGTGAGTGGGTGTGACTCGATCCTAGTGACCCTGGTGAGCCCCCGGAGTAGCTGGACCCGCGTGGTTTCATGGAGATGACACAGATCACAGCCGCCCGGTCCTGATCCGGATCGAGCGGCCTGGGTACACCTACCAAGACTCGACGCACGGTCCTACCGGTCCGAGGTCGGGAGGAGGGGCCATGTTCGACGAAGGACAGTACTTCGCGCCGGTGGTGACGAACCGGGACGGCAGCCGATCGGTACAGCTCGGCAAGGACCACCCCGGGCTGGGTGACCCTGACTACTGTGCGCGCCGGGATCGGATCGCCACCCTGGCCGCCACCTGGCAGCCGGGTCAGCCGGTGCCCGAGGTGGACTACACCGCTGAGGAGCAAGAGGTGTGGCGGGTGGTCAGCGAGGACCTGGCCGGTAAACATCCGCGATATGCCTGCCAGGAGTATCTCGACGGCAAGGAAGCGCTCGGGTTGCCAGGCGACCGCATCCCACAACTGGCCGAGGTCTCGAAATATCTGCTGCCGTTGACCGGCTATCGGTACCGGCCGGCCGCGGGTGTGGTCCCGTCCCGGGATTTCTACGGGGTCCTGGCCGACCATGAGTTCTGGGCGACGCAGTACGTGCGACACCACTCGGTGCCGCTCTACACCCCGGAGCCGGACGTGATCCACGAGGTGATCGGCCACGGCAACACCCTGGCGGACCCGCGGTTCACCCAGTTGTACGCGGCAGCAGGCCGCGCCGCCCGTCGGGTCGAGTCCGAGGCGGCCCTGAAGTTCGTGGCTCAGGTCTTCTGGTTCACCCTGGAGTTCGGCGTGGTCGAGAGCGGTGACGGCCTGCGGGCCTACGGCGCGGGCATCTTGTCCAGTCCCGGGGAGATCGAGGAGTTTCGGCAGATGAGCATCCGGCCACTCGACATCGCCGCGATGGGAACTCAGGACTACGACATCACCCGGTACCAGGAGGTGCTCTTCGCCGCCCGCTCCTTCGCTCAGGTACAGGAGGTGGTCGGCGAGTTCTGGGAGGCCTGTGACGACGATTCGATCGCCGGGCTGAGTGTCGGCCGCTGATCCTCGCCGACTAGCGGATCTCGTTGAGCAGCGCCTCACCCGCCAGGTAGCGCTCCATGTTCTTGTTGAACAAGGTGAATACCCCGCTCCAATGCTCGTCCGGAGAAGCGGCGCTGTGCGGTGACAGAAACAGGTTGGGTGCCTGCCACAAGGGGTGATCTCCCGGAAGCGGTTCATCCTTGACCACATCCAGGGCAGCGGCCCGAAGCCGGCCGGACGTCAGCGAGTCGACGAGGTCCTCCTCGTTCACGGCACTGCCACGCCCCACGTTGATGAAGATGGAGTCTGGCGCCATGCTGGCGAACAGCGCCGCGTCGAACATGTCTCGGCTCTCCGGGGACTCCGGAACCGCCGCGACCACGACATCACTCTGCGCGACAGCAGCGTGCAGATCTGCGGTGGAGAAGAGTGCGTCGACCCCCGATTGCTCGGCGCCCGCGGAGATGTCGCGTCGGACCCCATGAACCCGCATGCCCAGCGCACGGGTCACATCGGCGACGCGTCGACCGATGGCGCCCAATCCGACGACCGTGATCGTCCGACCGGCGATCTGGGTGCCGTAGGTGGGCTGCCACCGGTGGCTGCGCATCAGGTCGTCGATCTCAGGCAAGCGCTTCGAGAACTGCAGGATCCGGGCGAGGACGAACTCGGCGATGGCCGTGGAGTTGGCGCCGGCGGCGCTGGTCAGTCGAGCCGATGAACTGGGCAGGCCGGCCGATTGAAGTTGGCTGATCCCGGCGCCGACTCCCTGTACCCAACGAAGCCGAGGAGCCAACTGGTCGAGGTCGAAGGGCAGGTCCTGAGCGAGGACGACCTCGGCCCGGCCCAGGGTCTCTCGTACCGCGGCAGACACCGGAACCGCCTCGTGCCGGAGGTCGAGTGTGGGATCTTGCCCGCGGCGTAGCCGCAGATCGTCAGAATCGGCGTAACGCTCGTCGATCACCTCGATCCGCGGGCTCAGGGAACGCAATTGCGCCACATTGCGCTCGAGCGCCTCCGGGGGACGGTTGTCCCAGTGGCTCGGGAACATGAGCGCCACGACGATGGGTGTTTCGGGCATGGGTTCTCCGTTCAGAGGGATGCGGCAGGACTTACGAGAGAGGGGAGAGGGCGTGCTGACGGGTCGGCTCGGCCGGGTCGCTGATCCGGGTAACGAGCACATGCCGCTTGATCTGCTGCGTCGAGGGAGTGCGCGGAATCTCCTCGACCACGATCAACCGCCGCGGATGTTTGAACGGGGCCAGTCGGCCGGCGCAATGTGACCGAAGCGAGTCCAGGTCGGGGGCGTCTCGTCCCGGGACCACGACGATGACCGCGCACACGATCTCGCCCCAGTCCGGATCCGGGATCCCCACCACGGCGATGTCTGCGATCTGGGGTAGCGCCGAGAGAGTCGACTCGACCTCCGTGGGTACCACGCTGTGCCCACCCGAGCGGATGACCTCCTTCACCCGGCCGGTGATCGAAACGAAGCCGTCGGGGTCGATCTCGGCCATGTCGCCGGTTCGTAGCCAGCCGTCGTCGGTGAAGACGGAGGACGGCTGGTCAGAGTGGCCGCCGAATACGCTGGGTCCGCGCAGTTCGAGCTCCCTGTCCGCACTGACGCGGACCTGGACCCCTGGCAGCGGCAAGCCACAGGAATCCGGGTGCTCGGTGAGGGCACTCCCTTCGAGGCAGGTGACCGGGCCGGCCTCGGTGGAACCGTAGAAGACCCGGATCGTCGCCCGGGGCACGAGCTCGCGTAGGGCCGCGATCAGGCTGGGAGGCGTCGCCGAGGTTCCGGTATCGGCGTATTTCAGCGAAGAAAGATCGGGGGCTTCCTCGCCCATCTCGGCCAGCGAACTCACGTGATCGAGGATCCGCCGCCAGATCGCCGGGATGCCATAGATCCGGTCGGCGCGATGCGCTGTGATGCCGTGGCAGATCGCTTCGGCCGTGAAGGTACTGGGGAGGATGACCGCGGCCCGGTTCTGCCACTGTTGCAACGCGATGGTCCACGAAGCGACGTGGAAGAGCGGGAAGGGACACAAGGCCGCCCCGCGGCTTTCAGGTTGGGCGCCGGGGTGACTCCGTAGCATGCAGACACGGTTGGTGATCGGGATGCACTTCGGCGCACCGGTGCTGCCGCTGGTGAAGAACAAGATATTGGCCGCGTCCTCGCGGAGCGCATCGTCGGCCGCCGGCGGCACCTCGCCCAGCGCACTGGCATGCCGGAGTAGTTCGTCGCCCGCGGCCTCGGTGAGAGACAGAGCCGGCAGGACCAGAGCCTCCAGCCTGCTCTGCTCGTCCGTCGAGAGCGACGGATCGAGGGGCACGTAGACGGCGCCGATCTTTGCCGTGGCGGCGAACAGCGCCACCGTGGCCAGGCAGATGGTGGCTCGGTGGGTGACGTGGTCACCCACCCCGATGCCGCGCGCCATCAGGACGGTGGCAAGTTGCTCGGAGATCCTGTCCAGATCGGCGAAGGTCCAGGTGTCGCCATCGATATGAAGGGCCGGCCGATCGGGCACGTGGGCGGCCGCATTGCGGAAGATGTCGCTGACCAATAGCTGCAAGGCTGGTGTCCTTTGTGCGTCAGAGTTCGCCTGTATAGCGGACTCCTGCGATGCAGAAGTCCGCCAAGTGGGTGCGCTCTGCCTTGGTGGGGGTGGTTTCGTCGGTCAGGTGCTGGCGCATCGTCCCGGTGACGATCCAGTAGATGGCCATGGTGTGACGCTGAACGGTGACCGAGGTCGTCGCGGACCCGCAGATCGCGGCGACATGCGGGTGCAGCAGGCTGACCAGGCGTTGCACCGATTCCCGTTGTTCCGAGGCGTGGCTGCGGTCCAAGCGGGCCTGATCGATGAAGAACGGGCGGGTTCGGTGCGCCGCTGACGGCGTCACCACCTGGGCGAACATGCCTTCGATCCAGGCCCGAACACAGGCCTCCGCACCGTCGGCCTTGTCGATACGGCCCTTGAGGTACTCGGCCAGTTGTCGGCGGCCGTCGTCGAGCAGCAGGACCAGCAGTTCGTCCTTGGACTGGAAATGCCGGTAGAACACCGGCGTCGAGATGCCGGCCGCACTCAGGATGGCGCGCAGCGACGGATCTGTCGTATCGGTCGCCTCGATGACCTTGTAGGCCGCCTCAACGATATTGGCCACCTCGTCGGTGTACCGGGCTCGTCGTTCGCTCAGCTGCGCTTCCACCTTGCGGGCGAGCACCGAATCCGTGACTCCATGTTGGTCTGCCATGCCGGCAGCGTACACGATGAGTCGAGTTTGAAAACAGTGCTTTTGATTTCGGATTCACCGTGTTAGGTTCGATTCAAATCTACGAACGGGCGGTGCGAGATGCGACGTGAAGTCGTGATGACGGGCATCGGCGGGCAGGGAATTCAGCTCGCTGCTCAGGTGCTGGCACGGGGGGCGTTGGGGGCAGGTCTGCATGCCCAGCTCTTCGGCAGCTATGGCGGAATGATGCGCGGTGGCAATACCGAGGCGACGGTGGTCATCTCCGATCTGCCGGTGATGGCTCCGCCGACCGTTGGATCCGCTTGGTCTGGCTTCGTCATGCATCACGACTATTCCGAGGGGGCGATCAGTCGTCTTCGACCGGATTCGATCGTCCTGGTGGATTCCACGGTCTTCGACGGCGAGCTGCCCGCGGAATTGGCCCGAGTGATGCGAGTGCCGGCCACAGCGTGGGCCCTCGAGGCGGGTCGCAAGCAGGTGGCGAGCATGGTCCTCCTCGGGGCCTTCGTGTCGGCCACTCAGATGTACGGCCTGACTCACCTGCAGGCCGCGGTCGCGCAAGCCCTGCCGAGTTATCGAGGAAAGCTGGTCGACCTGAATCGGCAGGCGCTGCAACTCGGCTTCGAGCGGGCCGATTCCCTCGTTCACGATCTTGAGAACGAGGTGGTGGCGCCGTGACCGAACGAACCGTCATCTCCACGGGCACCGTGGTCATCGATGCCGACGCGTGCAAGGGCTGCGATCTCTGTATCGATGCCTGCCCCGTCGACGTACTCACGATGACGACCGACGAGGTGAACCAGCGTGGTTACCCGTTCCCGAAGCTGTCGGCGGGTTGCGTCGGCTGTAAGGCGTGCTCCCAGATCTGTCCGGACTTCGTGTTCCAGGTCTATCGCTACGAGACACCGGTCCAACACGACATCGAACCCGAGCAGAGCGGAGTCACCGCGTGAACACCTTGAACCCCGCTGCCGGCGCAGCCACCGGATCGCTTGAGTTCATGGAAGGCTCCGAGGCGATCGCGCGGGCCATGATCGCGGCGGGATGCCGGTTCTTCGCGGGCTATCCGATGACCCCGTTCACGGAGATCCTGGAGGGGATGGCCAAGCACCTCCCGGCCGCCGGTGGTACGTGCATCAACGCCGAGAGCGAGCTCGAGGCCGTCGGGATGGCCTGGGGCGCTGCCGCGACCGGTATGCCGGCAGCCACCGGGTCGACGGGTCAGGGACTGTCGCTGATGCAGGAATCCCTGGCCGAGATCACCTACGCCCGGCTGCCGCTCGTCGTGTTGAACATGGCGCGGGCCCAGGGCGACTACTTTCAGGCGACCCGTGGTGGAGGGCATGGCGACTACCGACACATCGTGCTCGCACCGCAGGACGTGGCCGAGGCCGTCGTGCTGGTGCAGGAGGCCTTCCATCTGGCGGCGTGGTGGCGCAATCCGGTCATGGTGATGGGGGACTACTACATCGCCCACACCTGGCAGGCGGTGAGTATCGAGCCGATCGACTTCGGGCCGAGTCCGGATCGGTCCTGGGCGCTGAACGGATCCTCAGGTGGCACCGGGCGGGCTCGGTTGATCTCGCCGATCGCCGACACCAAGCGTGACGATGACGTCGGCTACGACCTGGCCGAATTCTACGGTCGCCGCGGCGCCGAGCTCGATCACATGTCCGCATCGGTCGAACCGCGCGCCGAGACCGGCTACCTCGATGACGCCGAGCTCGTGGTGGTCGCCTACGGGACGGTGGCCAAGTATGTGAGTGAAGCGGTTGCCGATCTGCGTCGTGACGGCGCCAAGGTCGGCTTCATCCGCCCGATCACGCTCTACCCGTTCCCGACCGAGGTCCTACGCTCGGCGGCCGGAGGCGCCCGGGCCTTCGCCGTCTACGAGAACAACCGGGGCCAGATGATCGAGGACGTGAGGCTGTCGG
>CAYNFY010000013.1:39678-59005 GCA_964396585.1 uncultured Nocardioides sp. | reverse complement strand
TCACACGGCTTGAGTTCTACCGATTAGGATGGTGACTTCTGAATAATGCTCAGTATTGCGCGCAGGGGCCGATTGCCTCAAAGAGACATACCTGGGTGACAGAGTATTCAGCGCAACAGTGGCCACATCTTACCCCAAAGGAACGACTAAGTCCAACCTAAAACGTGGCTCCTCGGAGCGCTCGGAAACAACATTTGGAGTGGCAGCGGGCCCCACTGAAGCTTCACTCTCAACACGAGGCACCCGTTTCCTCGCTAGCACATGGTCAGGAAAATGGGACATGGACAAGGCTATGCGTTCCTATAGGATCCAGACTAATTACCATCACTACGCCGTAGGTAAGGGATGTCATGGCGAGGTGCGGATGTGGCGCCCTCACGTAGAGACGGGCGGCAACGATGATAACACGAATGGTCTCTCTCGCCCAAATTGCAACACCTACTGCGGAAATATGTCTGCCAATTTCTTGTTCGAACGTGGGACTTCGAGCGGTAAAGCCTACTCCTACGACGCAGCAGTGAAGGCAAAATCCGCACTTGGATTGGACCTTTCAGTGAAGCGTGTATATAACACGTTTCAGACATTGGCCTACAAGTTCAAGTCTGACACCAAATTGCACAAGCTCTGTGGCAACAATGACTACCCGTCAATGGCGGGCAAGATGGTTGACCGGTACCGGTGACGTCGACCATCTCTCGAAGGATCGTGCTGGCCGCAACCGTGGCCGGCACGATTCTGTTCTCTATGTCCTGCACGAAGAGTTCGGGCCAGCCTCTTGAAGACCTTCGGGTCGGGCAGGAGGAGCTACGGCTGTCATTCCCGGCAGCTGATACCGATCAGGTGACGTATTTGGCTGGTGGATTGTTACCGTGTCTTACACATGGAGGCCCCGTCGAGGTGACTTCCGTGACCAGCGATTCGGGAGTCCAATCGGCACAAGTCAAATACTTCGTACGTCGCATCCCTACCTCGGATAAGCGAACTCCTGGGCAGCCAATTGATTGGGCTCCCATTGTTTCATTGGATGGGAGCCTGCAAGACGCCGTGTCAGAAGGAGTAATACGCGGCGAAGTGGACCCTCTAGACCGTGGGCAGAAGTTCGACCTCGGGTGTCATGACGGAGATCGTGACGTCGATGCTGCAATGGATGAGATTATTTTTCAGGTTCATGCAGGATCTGCTGGAGCCGAGATTAGCAACATCGAAGTCAACTACCAACGCGGGGATCGAACGGGCTCCGCCAAAGCCCTTATGACGGTGAGGGTCTGCGGGAAAGAGGTAAATTCCCCGCAATGTGACGACTGGGCTCGATCGCTGAACAATTAGGACTCTCCAGATAGAGATTGGGACTGCTGCACGATCGGGTGACAGTTGTTAGTCACGCAGCCTGAGTGGCTGGCGTGGTCATGATTGTCTCGAACTCAACCGGCGTCAACCGCCCAAGCCGGACCTGCCGCCGACGGCGGTGATACGTCCTCTCGATCCAGGTCACGATCGCGATCCGCAGGTCCTCACGAGTCGCCCAGACGCGGCGGTCCAGAACATTCTTCTGCAGTAGCGCGAAGAACGATTCCATGGCGGCGTTGTCGCCACATTATCCGGCTAATCGGTGGTCAGGGTGCCCCATTGACCCGTTAATGCTCAGTTGAGCCGTCGGAGTTGTTCTTCGTGGTTGCGGACGCGTTCGGCGAGCTCGGTGACCACGGTGCGCAGCGTGGCGATCTCTTCGGTGATCCCGGCCAGTGGTGCGTCCTGGACGTCGCGGTGGCGGTGCTCGTCGATGACGGCGCGTATGTCGGCATGGCGGTACAGGGTGGTGCGGCTGATCCCGGTGGCTGAGCAGATCTTCCCATGCGGTCCGTGGCGTCATCGGTTCGTCGGCCGCGTGGGCCTCATCCACCGGGAACCGGTAGCCAAACTCAGGATCATCACGGTGAGCGTCGAACGGGGCATTGGCTCGGTACGCCTCGTCGCGTTCGGCGGCGGTGATGGGGTTGGCCAGCCAGCGGTAGTAGGGCTGTCGGGCGATCTTGAGTACCCGGCACGTCACCGCCACGGGGACTCCGTCGGCGGCGAGGTCACGGACGAGCGGGTAGCTCATTTTCCCGGCAGATGACTTTGCGCGAAGTACGCCGCGGCCCGGCGCAGCACCTCGACTTCCTGCTCGAGGGTCTTGATCCGCTTCTTCGCGTCACGCAGTTCCGCCGACTGCACTGCGGTGGTTCCGGGGCGGTCGCCGGATTCGGTGTCGGCCTTCTTCATCCACGAGTACAGGGTCGTGAAGTGGATCCCGAAGTCTTTGGCGATCTGGGAGAGCTCGACACCGGGTTCACGGTTGCGGGCGACGCGGACCACGTCGTCGCGGAACTCTTTGGGGTACGGCTTCGTCACGGGGACATCCTTCCAGCCCAACCATGTGGTTAGGACCTGTTGGTGATGCTCCTATCCATGTCAGCAGTCCCCAGCGATGCCACGACAACGGCCACGAGTCACGGCTCGTCTACACCGAGGCCAACAACGATCGTGGTTTCTACCAGTACTTCGCGTGCATCGGACGAACCAATTTCGGCTGCGACCTGCCGCATCTACCTACGTGGCAGGTGGAGGACAGGACCATCGACCACTACCTGACCATCGAGCCACCCGAAGGCTCCATCAACCTCGTGACCGATGCACTCGACGAAGCACTCCATGACGCCCAGCGCAGCACCCACGACCTTCATCAGGCTCTCCGGAAGCGACTGGCCGAACGCGACACCCAAGAAGAGCGCTTCCTCGATCTGCTGACAGACGGCTCCCTGCCCTCACTCAAGGTCCGCGAGCGACTACAGAAGATCCAACTGGACCGCAACCGCATCAGAGAGGAGAAAGAGCAGACCGACAAGCAACTGGCCATCGGAGCCGAGACGTTCAAGAAGGCGCTTGACATGCTGGCCACGCCTCACACCACCTACCTGCACTCCAACGACGACCTCCGCCGCACGATCAACGATGCCCTCTTCAAGGCCGTCTACCTCGATGAGCACGGGCTTCGTCACCGATACACCGATGCAACCAGCTCTCGCCCAGATCGTGGATGCCTACGAACCCTTCCGCACCGCACGACGCGCGGCAACCAACAAGAAGAGCCCTGACCCGAAGGCCAAGGCTCTTGCTTGCTCCCACACGGATGCACCGCGTGAGGAGTCCGCACTCTCACTCAGAGACCTCTTCGAGGTCCCGAGTTCGAATACGGACACTTTCGTGGAGCTGCGGGGAATCGAACCCCGGTCCTCGAGCGCCGAGACAGGTCTTCTCCGGGTGCAGTCAGCGATGTCGCTCTCTCATCCCCGGCGCTCGCACTGACACGTCGCCGACAGGCTCAGTCAGGGAAAAGTCCCATGCACTCCCCCTGACGTGAGTGCACAGCAAGTCCTCTAGATGAGGCCTGGGTCCGGGACGAGGACAGATGCCCGGTCAGACCCTTCGATCACTGCTCAGGCAGCGAGAGCGAAGTCGTTGCGCTTAGAGTCGGCAACTATAGGTTTCCAGCGATCGTTTACGAGATGACGCTGGCTTCTCGACCCGCTTCCCCTGGCACTAACGTCCCAAGTCGAAACCGATCAGCCCCTTTTGTGTTTTCAACGCCGCCGAGGCGACGTCCACAGTCTACGGGTCGCACCGACGCAACGCGAATGGGTTCCGGGCGGCCAGCCGGTTTCGAGACGCTCGTCCCTCACATCTCAACCTGCGGAGGCACGGCCGAACAGGTCGGCACCGTTGTGCCACAGCACCCGGCTGAGGAAGTCTTCTCCCAGGTCCAGGCGCTCGATCCCCTCGATCTGCGCATCGTAAGGGTAGGGGATGTTGGGGAAGTCCGACCCGAGCAGCACCCGGCCGTCCAACGCCAGCTCACGGAGCCGGGGCAACAACTCAGCCGGATAGGGGCGGCCCTCGGAGAAGAAGTCGGTGAACACCATCGTGGTGTCGAGGCAGGCGCGGTCATGAGCCTCTACGAGTTCCAGGAACTCGGCATATTCCGGTGCTCCGGCGTGCGCGACCACCAGGCGCAGGTCCGGGTGTCGTCTCATCAGTTCGACCACCGGGCCGGGGCCGGTGAACTCGGTGGCCACCGGACCGGATCCGGCATGCACCACGACCGGGGTTCCGGCCTCGGCCAGAACACCCCAGGAATCGTCGAGTAGGGGGTCGGTGACATGGAAGGCACCGACCTGTACGTGCACCTTGACCAGTTCCATCCCCGAGTCCAGTCGAGCCCGCACATAGTCGGCGGCTCCCGGCTCCGGGAAGAACGTGCCACAGTGCAGTGCCTCGGGCACCCGAGCCGCGAAGTCGGCCGCCCAGTCGTTGAGAAATTCGGCCATCCCCGGCTTGTGCGCATAGGGCAACGCGGAGAACCACTTGACCCCGAATCCGCGCAACGTCTCGACCAAGACCTCATCGGAGTCGCGGTAGCGGATCGGCCACTCTCGCCCGATCAGCGGTCCGGCAGCGTCGAAGACGGCTCGGACCTTGGCCATCACCCGCGGCGGCAGGAAGTGGGTGTGGACATCGAAGAGACCCGGCAACCCGAGTTCTTCGATGATCTCGACGGCGCGTCCCACGACTCCCGCTCTCAGTCCTTGTGACCCTTGAGCCGACGCTGTACCGCCTCGACCTTCTCCCGGTCGGCCTGGCGCTCGGCCAGGGCATGACGCTTGTCGTAGGCCTTCTTGCCCTTCGCCAGCGCGAGTTCGACCTTGGCTCGGCCGTCCTTGAAGTACAACGACAACGGAACCAGTGTGTAGCCCTTGTCGGTGATCTTCTTCTCGATCTTGTCGATCTCGTGCCGGTTCAGCAGCAGCTTGCGACGTCGACGGGCCGCGTGATTGGTCCAGGTCCCCGGGGAGTACTCGGGAATGTGCACCCCGAGCAGCCACACCTCGCCGTTGTCGACCTCCGCGAAACCATCGACCAAGCTGGCTCGGCCCAGTCGCAACGACTTGACCTCGGTACCCATCAGGCTGATCCCAGCCTCCCAGGTGTCCTCGATGTGGTAGTCGTGTCGCGCCTTCTTGTTCTGCGCGATCGTCTTGGTTCCCTGCTCCCTGGCCACAAGGGCATTCAATCAGGCGCGGCAACCGCTTTTGACCGGCGCCTCACCGGAACCTACAGCCAGCCCATCGGATTCACGGTAGAACCGTTGACCAGCACGGTGAAGTGCAGGTGGCAACCGGTCGACCAACCCGTCGATCCGACGTAGCCGATCACCTGGCCACGCTTGACCCGATCACCGCGGCCGACCGTGTATCGGGTGGCGTGGTTGTAGATCGAGGCCAGCCCGACACCCTTGACGAGACCGTGGTCGAGCACCAACCGGTTGCCGTAGGCGGTGTTCCAGTACGACTCGGCCACGACACCGTCGGCATCGGCGTAGAGCGGCTGATTGCACGAGACCCCGAAGTCGGTACCGTCGTGCAACGAGTAGTAGCCGTAGATCGGGTGCACCCGCATCCCGTAGCTGGAGGTGACTCGTAGCGGTGAGACCGGTGGGCTCAGGAAACCACCGGCATTGCTCGGTGCGGTACTTGAGGCACCGGCTCGCAGAGCCCGCTGCCGCAGCTTCTCCTTGATCCGGTTGTTCTGGGTCTCCAACCGCTGCAGGGCCAGGCGATCCGAGGCCCGGGCCGCCTGGGCCGAGGCCCGAGCCGAGCGCCGTTCCCCGACCAGAGAGCGAACCTTGCCGGTCGCCTGTTCTTGAGCACGCTCCAGCACCTTCATCTGGACCAGGTGGTCGGCGGCGCGCTGGCGGGCCATGGCCACCTCCTCCTTGGCGGCCTCCACCTGGTTACGTTTCACCTTCAACAGCACCCGCGCGGCCCGGAGATCGTTGTAGGTCCGGGTCTCGGAGGAGACCCAGGCGTCCTGGGCGGCGCTGGCCCGCATCAGGTCCTCGGGCGTCTGGGCATCCAACAACGACGCCAGTGCCTGCATCCCCGGGTCACCTTGGGTGTAGATATCACTGACCACCGATGCGACCTGCTGCTGCTGGGTGGCCAGGTCGGCGGTCCCCGCCTGCAACTCGGCCTGGGCCGTGGCCAGCTTCGCCTCGGCCGCCTCCAAGGCAGCCTGCATCTGCACGTCCTGGGCCTTCGCGGTGGTGACCCGGGCCCGGGCCGACGACAGCTCGGCGCGGGCAGCGGCAAGCTGAGCGCGGGCCGAGGCGAGCCGCTTCTCGCTGTTGCGGTAGGCGGCACTGGACCCGTCGAGGTCGTCGTGGGCCTGGGAGATGTCCTTCTGGACCTGCTTCTGCTGGTCCTTCAGGTCGTCCGCCACGGCGCTCTGTGAGAACGTGCCGAGGTTGAGCCCGCCGATTCCGACAACAGCCACCACGGTGGTTGCCAGCAGACGTCGGCGAGCGGTTCTGGGGAAGAAGCGCACCGGAGAGCCTTTGTGTGTTCGGGGAAGTGAACGGTTCGACGGTAGCCGAGAACTCTCAGACCTTGAGGTATTTGCGCGTCAGCACGAGTGTCGGCAACAGGGTGAGGATCGGACCGACGATCGCGATCAGTACCAGCGCCCACCCGAATTCATGCCACCCGACCCAGGGCATGAACTGGATCAGGTCGACCAGGTGGTCCTGGATCGCGAATCTGGTGAACGCCGCCAACGCACCACCCGCCAATGCCACCCCCAGAAGCGCGGTGACCAGCGCCTCCAACAGGAACGGGAGCGCGATGTAGAGCGTCGAGGCGCCCACCAGGCGCATGATCCCGATCTCCTTGCGTCGGGCGAATGCGGCGAGCCGGATCGTGTTGGCGACCAGCAGCAGGGCCGCGAGGATCAGGAACGCGGCGGTCCCCAACGCTCCATACTTGAAGACGTCCAGGGCCCCGTAGATCTTGTCCAGGACCTTGCGCATGTCACCGATCTTCGAGACGCCGTCCAAGCCCTGCACGGCGCTGATCACGCCGGAGAACTCCTGGGGATCCTTCAGTTCGATCCAGTAGGCGGCCGGCAGGTCCGAGGCCTTGACCGGGGAGTCCTTCCCCTCGAATCGGTCCGGCATCATCTCCTTCATCTTCCGCAGGGCCGTCTCCTGCGACTCGTAGTAGAAGGAGGCGACCTCGGGGCTCTCCTTGATGGTCTGTTCGATCACCTGCTGCTGTGCCTCGGTCACCGCGCCGGTACACCCCGGGCTGGTGTCGTTGTCATTGCACAGGTAGACGGTGATCTGGAGTTGCGAGCCCCAGTACTTCACCGCACGGTCGGCCTGCTGGTTGAGCATGGAGCCGAGCCCGACCAGAGTCAGGGAGACGAACAGGGTGAGCACCACGGCCACGTGCATCGACAGGTTGCGACGCAGGCCCTGGCCCAGCTCGGAGAAGACGTAACGCAGAGTCATATCGGGGAAGATCCTCAGTTCTGGAAGCCGTAGACGCCCTGGGCCTGGTCACGCACCACGGAGCCGTCCTCGAGTTCGATGACCCGCTTGCGCATCTGGTCGACGATCCCGGCGTCGTGGGTGGCCATCAGCACGGTCGTGCCGGTGCGGTTGATCCGGTCGAGCAACTTCATGATGCCCACCGAGGTGGTCGGATCCAGGTTGCCGGTGGGCTCGTCGGCGATCAGGATCATCGGCCGGTTCACGAAGGCGCGAGCCACCGCGACCCGCTGCTGCTCACCACCGGAGAGTTCCTCGGGGAAGCGCTCACCCTTACCCTCCAGGCCGACCATCTCCAGGGTCTCGGGCACCAGTCGCTTGATCTCGCTGCGCGGCTTGCCGATCACCTGCAGCGCGAACGCCACGTTCTCGCTCACGGTCTTGTTGCCCAGCAGCCTGAAGTCCTGGAAGACGGTCCCGATATTGCGGCGCAGCCGCGGCACCTTCCAGCTGGCCAGGCGGTTGATCTCCTTGCCGGCGACGTACACCCGGCCCTGCGTGGGGCGATACTCGCGCAACACCAACCGAAGGAAAGTGGATTTGCCCGAACCCGACGAACCCACCAGAAACACGAACTCGCCCTTCTCGATGTCGACCGAGACATCGTTGAGGGCCGCGTGGGCGTGGGCGGGGTAGGTCTTGGTGACCTTTTCGAAGCGAATCACGTCTATCGACACTACGCGACGGCAGGTGAGGAACTCGGCAGCCCGACGGCGCGCCCATTAGGTTGGTGCCGTGTCACATCGATTCGCCGCCACGGCCCCCGCCCGGATCGCAGGGGTCCTCCTTCTCGGCGCACTCACCACCGCGGCCGGATGCTCGAACGGGACGAAGGCCGCCCCGGAGCAAGCCGACACCTCCGTCGAGCCCACATCGGCCCCGGTGGCCACCGATCTGACCTCACTGCGCCTGCCCCGTGAAGAGTTCTGCGACCGGATTCCCGAGTCGTTGCTGGGCGACACTCTGGGAGCGGTCCCGGCCCTCGAACAATGGCGGAACGGCGACCCGCTGCCAGGATCCGGAACCGGGGCCATCGGTCACGAATACGGCTGTCGATGGACCGGAGCCACGGCGAGCGCCGCGGCCTGGGTCTATGCCCCGCCGACCGATGCCTCCGGAGCCAAGCGCTGGGGCGAGCAACTGCTCAAGCACTCCGCCAAGGGTTGCCGTGGCACCCAGGACGCCGCCGCCTTCGGCCGCCATCCGGTGGCGCAACAATGCCGTGGCAGCAAGGCGACCGGCCCCACCACTACCTGGGCCGGACTGTTCGGGGACGCCTGGCTGGTCTGCTCGTGGACCGGCCCTCGGGCCGCTGCTCAAGCGTCCGAGCTGTGCCCCGCGCTGGCCACGGCTGCAGCCGTCTGAGCAGCGAGGATCATCCGCAGAATCAGTTCGCTTCGGCCTTCTCGGCGCCACGACGCCAACGGATGCCGGCCTCGAGGAATCCGTCCAGATCTCCGTCGAAGACCGCGCTCGGGTTACCGGACTCGAACCCGGTCCGCAGATCCTTGACGACCTGGTAGGGATTCAGCACGTAGTTGCGCATCTGGTCGCCCCAACTGGCCTGCACATCGCCGCGCATCTCATCGAGGTGGGCCTTCTCCTCGGCCTTCTTCAGGGCGAGGAGCTTCGCCTTCAGAACCACCATGGCCGAGGCCTTGTTCTGCAGTTGTGACTTCTCGTTCTGACAGCTGACCACGGTGCCGGTAGGCAGGTGGGTCAGTCGAACGGCCGAGTCGGTGGTGTTGACGCTCTGCCCGCCGGGGCCACCGGAGCGGTACACGTCGACCCGGATCTCCTCGTCGGGGATCTCGATATTGTCGGTCTGCTCCAGCACCGGCACCACCTCGACCGCGGCGAAGCTGGTCTGCCGGCGACCCTGGTTGTCGAACGGGCTGATCCGGACCAGGCGGTGGGTACCGGCCTCGACCGACAGGTTTCCGTAGGCGTACGGCGCGTGCACCGCGAAGGTGGCGGACTTGAGCCCGGCCTCTTCGGCGTAGGAGGTCTCGAAGACCTGGGTGGGGTAGCCATGCTGCTCCGACCAGCGCAGGTACATCCGCATCAGCATCTCGGCGAAGTCCGCCGCATCGACACCACCGGCTCCCGAACGGATCGTGACCAGCGCCTCGCGCGCATCATATTCGCCCGACAGCAGGGTGCGGACCTCCAGTGCCTCGACCGCCGCACGTACCCGACCCAACTCAGTCTCCGCCTCGGCCAGGGTCTCGGCGTCGTTCTCCTCACCCGCCAGTTCGACGAGCACGGCTAGGTCGTCGATCCGGTCGTGGAGTTGGGTGAACCGCTCCAGCTCGCCGTTGAGCATCGAGAGCCGACCGGTCACCCGCTGGGCGTTGTCCTGGTCGTCCCACAGATCCGGCGCGGCCACCTGCTCCCCCAAGTCGGCGATGTCGGCACGCATCTGCTCCAGGTCCAGAACCTGTTCGATGGTGTGCATGGTTGCCTGGAGTTGCTTGATCTCTTGGTCGAAGTCGATGCGGGCCACAAGAGACAAGGCTACCGGTCCCGGGGGCACGCGCCCCCATCGAGCATGATGAGGGCCGCTGTGCGATTGAGTAGCCGGGCTCAGGCGCCCAGGGCCCGGGGTGAGCCAGCATTGGACTCGGGCCGCTTGGGCCCCACCAGGTACCACATCCACCAGGAGTCCTCATGTCGCCAGCTGTCCGCACTCTGATCCTGCCGGCCCTCGCGCTCGTCGTGGCCACCTCACTCGGTGCCTCTCCGGCCTCCGCGTCCACCCCCGCCCCCAGCCCCGCCACCACCCCTGCCTCCGGCGAGAGCGTCACCGAGTGGCAGGTCAGGGACCGGCTCGAAGACGTCTCGCTCAATCGATCCCGGGACAGGACCCGACACCCTGGGCTGGCCCGCGCGCTGGACATCCGTTCCGCTCGGTTCTCCCTCAGCGACCGCGGGCTGATCGCCGTGGTCCGAGTCAACCGGGTGGTGCACAGGCCTCAGGTCACCCAGATACTCACCCTGGTCGCCACCGGAAAGGCCGCCGGATCGCGAACCCGGAGCCTTGCGGTGGCCGCGTTCGTCGACGGTCCGGTGGTCGGGGCGAACAGCGCCGGAGACTCCTGCCGCGGAGTTCGCTTCCGTACTCACCGGAAGCCGGCACGACTCCGCATCCAGGTTCCGGCCCGCTGCCTACCGGACTCGTTGAAGCAGATCTCGGTGAGTAACTTCGCCGAACTGCGCGGCGCCGACTTCGGCACCGACCAATTGAACACTCGGGTACCGGCCTGATCGTCAGGCGCTTGATGCCGCGGCTTCCACGGAGCCGCGGCATCGTGCTGCTCAGCGGCGCACCTGAACGGCTGCGGCGCTGTGCGCCGTGACGGTGACCCGACTCGAGACGCCGGGGAGCCGCAGCGGCAGATCAACCGGTGCGCTGACGGTCACCCGCACGCTCCTGGCCGCGGCGTCGAGTGTGACCGTTGCCCGGATTCCGGGAAAGTCCGCCCTGGCACCGCTGCTGATCAGGTGGGCCCGGACCGCTCGCAGGACCTCGCCGCGCAGCTGGGGTAGGCGCCCAGACGGGATGCCCAAGCGGTGCACCACCTGGGCTCCGGCATCCGCACCCTGGATCGCGGCACCGTCGGCGACATTGCCCAAGCCCTGGCGTTGGATGTAGACGGCCGAAGAGTCGACGACCATGGCGATACCGACCAGCAGCAGAAGGGCGAAGCCCAGCAGCAGGGGCGTGACGCTACCCCGCTCACCGACAGTCGGGCGGGGCATCACGATCTCTGCTCCAGGTACCGGCCGACGGCCACGGTGTGACTGGCATCGAGGTGCAATGCGGGTCGCCCGGCACCGAACAGGTTCGGTGTCCAGGGCAGGCGCACCTCGGTGGCGACCCGGACCGTGACCACCGAGGTGCCCTCCAGGCAGTGACCTCGACCCAGGCTGCACACGATGGTGACCGAGACGGGAACCCCGGTCAGGCCCTGATCGGCCAGGGCACGCTCCGCGGCAGCCTGGGCACGATGCCGCCCCTGGGTCTCATCCGACGCTCCGATGAACGCCTGTCCTGCGGAACGGGCGGCGCTGGTGGTGGCGAACGCGCCACGCTGCACTTCGAAGACACCGAGCACCAGCCAGACCAGCGGCACCAGGAGCAGTACACCGAGCCAGACGAATTCCACGATCGCGTTGCCCCGTTCATCGTGGATCGTCCTCATCACGGCTGCTCCCGGAGCGATGACCCCGTCACCCTCACCCGAACTCCCGGGCCACCCAGTCCGAGTGCCGGCACCACCGCGGATATCTCGACCCGGTAGGCCGGTACGCCGGCGACAGTCGTCGCGGTGAGCGAGATATCGCCCGCATAGCGCGACGAGAGCGCCGTACTGATTTGTTCGCGCGCACCGGCCACCGCCAGGGACGGCGATCCGTCAAGGGTCGCCGCCTCCCGAGCCGCCTCGGCCGCCGCCGAGGCCAGGGTGTTGCGCACGTGCAGGACCAGCGCGAGTTGCAGGACACCCAGCACCAAGGGCAACAGCACCGCCAGCACCAGCACGAAGTCCACGACCGCCGACCCAGATGGCCCGCGCCGGGCCCGAGACCGCACGTCGACTCACCTGGTGACGGAGTGGATCGCGTCACGGAACATACCGGTCAGCTCGTCACCGGCGATGGCGCCGATCGCCCCCACGATCCCCGCGCTCATGACACAGATCATCACCCAGCCGGGCACATCACCCCGATCGTCAGGCCGACGGAGCGGGGCTGAGGTCCGGTAGTAGTACCACTCGATTCGGTTCACCATCTGTTCCTCTCTGAAGGGGCCGGCGACGCCGGCCCGGTATGGCGGGGGTGTCGAGGTCACGGGGCGCTGAGATGCAGTCCCAGCAATCCGGGGAAGAACGCGAAGCTGATCACCACCGGCAGCACCAGGAAGACCACCGGAGCCATCATCAGCACCTCCCGGCGCGCCGCGTTCTCGATCAAGTCCCGACGATTCGCCTCCCGTACGTCGGCGACCTGGGCATGAAGTACATCGGCCAAGGGGGTGCCCCGTTCCACAGCAACCGCCACCGCACGGGCGAAGCGATTCACCACCGGCAGACCCGAGCGACGCCCCCATCCCTCGCACGCCTCGTTGAGCGGCACTCCGGTCCGCAGCTGGGCCAGTACCGACCCGAGATCGACGGCCAACGGGCCGCTGCTCCGTCCCACGACCCGGTCCAGGGCCGCTACCGGTCCCTCTCCCGCCGCAATCGCCAGCGCGAGGAGTTCGGCCACGCTCGGGAACTCCGCCACCAGCTGCCGCTGACGCGACCGCACCTGCGCGGAGAGTCGGTTCTCGCGCAGCATCACTCCCCCGACGAAACCGACCACACACAGCAACGTCACGAATGGCCACGAGGTCGGTACGGACCACACCCGCAACAGCCCGACGGCGGCCACCGTGGAGAACCCGATCAGACCCCAGACCACCTGCTGTGCCCGGAACTCGGTGATGCTCACCGCGGTCCCGGACTGCGCCAACCGTCGCTCTACCGATGCCGCCCCACCGAACCACCGGTCCACCTGCCGGGCCGCGGTCGCGAGCCAGGGCCCGAATATCCCGGCTGCGGCCGCTGCCGGAGCAAGCGTCGAGCCAGGCGCCCGCAGCGCATCCAGCTCGGGCACGTCCGGCAGATAGTGCAGCACCCGCAGATCCAGCCTCGGGCGACGGCGCGCCAACAACCGCGCCATCACGAGCACCACTCCCAGCCCGGTCGCCCCGCCCCAGAGCGCACCCCAACCCGCCGGACTCATGCCAGCACCCGTCTCTCGGTGGGTAGCCGCCCGATCCGCAGCATCGTCCGGTAGGCGACCAGGCAGGCGATCGCACCCGTGCCCAGCAGCATCACTCCGGCCGGGGAGGCGAATCGCCGCACCGCCTCGCCCTGCAGGCTCATGAGCAACAGCACCACCCACGGTGCGGCCACCGCCAGCCGGGCTCCGTTCACCGCCCAGGCCTGCCGAGACACCATCTCGGAGCGGGTGTGTAGGTCCTCCCGCAGAAAGGTGGAGAGGTTGCGCAACAGCCGACCCAGGTCACCGCCACCGACCTCTCGGGCGACGCGCAGCCCCTCCACTACCCGGTCCCCGACCGGGTCTGCGAGCCGCTCCTTGAGGCGGTCCAGGCTTTCGGAGAAGCGGCCGGTCAACTGGTAGTCAAGGGCGAAGCCGGTGAACGCGGAACGGAGCGCTTCGGGACCGTGGTGTCCCAGCGCGGTGAGCCCTTCGGCAAGTGACATCCCGGCCCGGACCGCGCTGGCCAGGCTATCCACTGCCTCGGGCCAGATCTGCGCGATCTCTTCTCGCCGACGTCGCGCCCGCGCATTGACCACCCCGAACGGTGTCCATCCCGCCATGCTCGCGAAGACCACGGCCACCGGCGGGGTCCGGGTCAGCAGCTGAACCAGAATCATGGCCACCAACGCCAGCAGCGCGGCCAAGGCGAGCAACGACCGGGGATGTACGCCCCCCATCCCGGCATGGGACAGCCGGGCGCCGAGCGAGAATGTCGGAGCGTTGAACGATCGTGATGACGGCATACTCAACGCCGACCCGACCAGGATCAGTCCGACGCCGAACGCGAACCCGAGCAGGGCACCCATCAGGCCTCCCGCAGTAGCCGGTGGACGTCGATGCCCCGTCGCGCGAACCGTTCGGTTCTGGGCGGCATCCCGCCCGCAGGGACCAATTCGCCGCTCCTACGCACGAAAATCGGTTCGGTCTCGATCACGTCGTTCTCTGCTCGACCGGGCACTGCAACGATCTCTTCTACCCGGCGCACCCCCTCGTGGTCGATCCCCAGATGAACGACCAGGTCGACCGCACTCGCCACCGTCGGGACCACGAATCGGGCCGAGATGTTCTCTCCGGCCAGGAGCGGCAGGGTACAGAGCTTCACCAGCGCCTCACGAGCGCTGTTGGCGTGCAACGTGGCCAGGCCGGGGAGTCCGGAGTTGAGGGCCAGCAGAAGATCGAGACATTCGGCCGACCGGACCTCCCCCACGATGATCCGATGCGGCCTCATCCGCAGTGACTCGCGAACCAGATCACGGAGAGTCACCTCACCGGTGCCCTCCAACCCGGCATGGCGGGTCTGCATCGGCACCCAATCCGGGTGTGGGAAGCGGAGCTCGAATACCTCCTCGACCGAGACCACTCGCTCACCGCCCGGGATCGCCGCGGCCAGACAGTTCAACAGCGTGGTCTTGCCCGCCTGTGTTCCGCCGACGACTACCAGGTTGAGGCCGACCCGGATCGCCGCGGCCAAGAAGTCCGCCGCCCGATCGGTCAGGCTCCCCAGGCGCACCAGGTCGCCCAGGTGCGTGGCCCGCACCACGAACTTGCGGATATTGACGGCACTGAATCCGCGGCTGATCCCCGCCAACACCACGTGCAAGCGATGTCCGTCCGGCAGCAGCGCATCTACGAACGGGTGAGACAGGTCCAATCGACGACCGCTGGTCTTCAACATCCGTTCGATGAGTTCGCGCACCTGCACGTCGTCCAGTACCAGGTTGGTCAGTTCGTGACGCCCGTCGCGGGCGACGAACACTCGGGAGGGCTCGTTGATCCAGATCTCCTCGATTTCAGGATCGTCCAGCAATTCCTGCAGCGCCCCGAACCCCGACACCCTGGCCACCAGTTCGGCCACCGCACCGGTCGGATCACCCACTGGCAACGCGACGCCGCCCAGACTGCGCTCGTCGTGCTCGGCGACGGCCAGTTCGGCCAACCGACGCACCCGCACGGCCTCTACCTGAGGGTCGATGCCCTCGGCACGCACCAACTCGCGGACCCGTTCGTCCAGAGCGTCCAGCAATCCAGGCGGATCGGCCATCGCACAAACCAAACCCGGGCCATCCCCAGCCGCATCCCCTTCCTAGTCGAGCCGATGGAACGCGTCGTCCCTCAAATGGGGGCTGTGCACAGATCCGTCGATGAAACCGGGCTCCTGAGCCCGAAAACTCACAGATTCTTCACAAAGTTCGACCCTGTCGGCGAGGCGATGATGCGGATCGTCCTGAAAAATGATGCGATCTATACATCTCAACGCGATGCGTCGATGGTCCGTGACACCATCCCCCCACAGAAGGAGACAACCATGAATGAGACCTCACCCTGCCCGAGCTGGTGCGTCCGCGATCACGCCGACGGCCCCTCCCATGAATCCGACAGCGTGTGGGTGCCGGTCGACAGTGTCGACGGCGCCACCCGCGGACAGGAGGACTACCTCGTCGTGATGACGATGCCAGCCGATTCCGACGAGGCCAGCGTCTTCGTCGGCGACCCGGACCTCAGTAGTGGGCAACATCTGAAGTTCACGACCGTGTCAGCTCGGCGGATCGCCCAGGGGATCCTGTCGGTCCTGGACGACGCCAACTAAGAGCACGCGCTCTGACAGGTCGGAGCGCATCCCCGGGGGCACCGCAGCATCAGCTGAAGTGCCCCCGCAGGTCTCGTTTGAGCAGCTTGCCACTGGCATTGCGCGGTAGTTCCTCAACGAAGTGGAGGTGCTTGGGCACCTTGAACCCGGCCAGGGACTGCTTGGCGAACGCCAACAGATCGCCCTCTGACGGGTGATGTCCATCGCGCAGCACTACCACCGCCGTAACCGCTTCGATCCACCGTTCATCAGGCGTCGCGATGACGGCCACCTCGGCCACCGCGGGGTGCCCGTAGAGCACGTCTTCGACCTCGCGCGAGGCGACCAACACTCCCCCGGTGTTGATCACGTCCTTGATCCGATCCACCACGGTGATGAAGCCCTCTGTATCGCGCACCACCATGTCTCCGGAATGGAACCATCCGTCCCGGAACGCCTCGGCGCTGGCCTGCGCATTTCCCCAATACCCCAGACACAGCTGCGGCGACCGATAGACCACCTCGCCGGCCGTGCCCGCCGGTACCTCACCACCGGACTCGTCCACCACCTTCAACTCCACGAATGCGACCGCCCGGCCACACGAGTCCGGTCTGGCCTCATGCTCCTCCGGGCGAAGTACCGCGGCCAAGGGCCCGATCTCTGACTGTCCGAAGCAGTTGTAGAAGCCCAGGCCGGGCCAGGCGACTGCCAATCGCTCGCGAATCGGGACCGGCATGATGGATGCGCCGTAGTAGGCCTTCACCAGCGACGAGAGGTCACGGGTCGCAAAATCCGAATGATTGGCCAGCGGGACCCACACGGTAGGCGCCAAGAACAGCGCACGGTGCCGGTTCCGCTCAATCAACCGGAGGATCTCGGGCACGTCCGGGCGCGACAGCAGGTGATTGGTCGCCCCGACCATCAGGTACGGCATCAAGAACACGTGCATCTGCGCAGAGTGATACAGCGGCATGCAATGCAGCGGAGCATCCTGTGCGCTGAGGTCGAGCGCCAACACCGAGGACATGTACTCGTGCATCAGTGCCCGATGCGTCATCATCGCGCCCTTGGGTGCCGAGGTGGTACCCGAGGTGTACAGCAACTGGACTAGGGCGGTGTCGTCCTCCGGGCCGTCCACCCGCGGCACCTCGCCGCTGCTCCAAACCGCGAAGATTCCGACCTCGGCTCCGTGCAGTACGAGCACCTGCTCCAGGTCGGTATCGGCACGCACCGCTTCGACCGAAGCGACCAGATCGGGGTCAACCAGGGCGATCCGAGCCCCCGAATCGGCCAGCAGATGAGTCAGCTCGCGACCTGTCAAGGCGTAGTTGACTGGTACGTGCACCAGACCGGCCCGCGCACAGCCCAGAAAAGCCACGAGATAGGCGTCCGAGTTCGCCGCCACCGCGGCCACCCGATCGCCGACAACCAAGCCCAGGGCGAGCAGGTGCGCCGCCGCGCGGCTCACCGCGTCATCGAGTTCGGCGTAGGACCACCTCCGATCCTCGAAGGTCAAGGCCACCCGGTCGGGATGCCGAGCAGCACTGCGTCGCAGGACCATGTCGAGTGTGTTGGCACGCGCATCGCTCATGAATCGAGACTAGTGCGATAGGTCACATCCTCGACAGCTGGTTTGCTCGCCGACGAACCTGGGCATCAGCAAGGGGCCTCACCGGGTCCGACGCGGGTCCCGGAGTCGACATTCCACAAGGGGAATACATGAAGAAGATCGCCATCGCCCTGACCGCCGTCGTCGCCCTGGGTGGGCTGACCGCTTGTGGCGGCGGCGACGACGCCAAATCCTTCTGCAACGACTGGAAGGACGCCGGCACCCCAAGCATGGCTGATGCCTCGGGCATCAAGGACTACGTCGCCAAGCTGGAGAAGATCGACGCACCCAGCGAGATCTCCACCGAATGGGACAACCTCACCTCCGCCCTGGGCAAGGTGGCCGACGGCGATGCCAGCCAGGCGGCCAGCGTCACCGAGGACCTGAGCAAGATCACCGAGTACGCGAGCAAGAACTGCAAGTGATCGGCCCGGCCGACTACTGATCGGCTCCTTCGGGGCTCCGCGCGAGCGCGGGGCCCCGTTGTGCTGCGTCATCGGTCAATCGGAAGATGTCACCGAGAAGATGTCGCCGTGTCGCGCAATCCGCTCCAGCACCTGCTCGGGGGTGAACTGCTCCAGCGCAAGGGGGTCCTCGGCCCCCTTCTCCACTTCGGCCCAGGTGAGTGGCGTGGCCACCTGGGGCCGTTCGGTGCCGCGCAGCGAGTACGGCGTCAGAGTGGTCTTGGCCGCCGAGTTCTGCGACCAGTCCAAGAACACCTTCCCGGTCCGCCGGGACCTGGTCATGCTGGCCGTCACCAGCCCCGGGTGCTCACGCTCGAGTTCCTCGGCCATCTCTCGGGCCAGGTCGCTGATGGCGTGCGGGTCCAACTCCACTGTGGGCAGCGGGGCATAGAGGTGCAGCCCCTTGCTGCCACTCGTCACGGGCCGCGCTCCCAGTCCGCGTTCGGTCAGCTTGCTTCGCACCAGTAGCGCCACCCGAGCACACTCGTGCAGCCCCGCCGGATGACCCGGGTCCAGGTCGATGACCATCCGGTCGGGGTTACGGACCTCCCCTTCGGAGCCGACCGTCCACTGGTGCACATGTAGCTCCAGTGCGGCCAGATTGGCCAACCAGGTCAGCGTGGCCAGATCGTCGACCACCGGGAAGCGGAGCACCCCGGCCACCCCGGAGCCTCGCGAGCCGCTGGTGGGCACCTCGACCGTCCGTACCCACGAGGGCGTTCCCCCCGGCGCGTTCTTCTCGAAGAAGCTCTTCCGGCCGACTCCGTGCGGCCAGCGCACTCGGGTCACCGCACGATCGGTGAGCAGAGGAAGCAACACTCCGGCGACCGCCGCGTAGTAGTGCAGCACCTCGCCCTTGGTCCAGCCGGTGGCCGGATACATCACCTTCGCCAGGTTGTTGATCCTCAAGGTGTGTCCCTCGACCTCCACCAGGACCTCATCCTGAGCCACCATCAAGCACTCCCCAGGTCGGCAGGACTCAGGTCGGTACGCACTCCCTGATAGGCGGCTTGTCGGAGTCGCCGCCTGGCCAGCCCCAGGGACTCGACCTCGACCACAAGCAGTGGCTCGGTCCAGGTGGCGCCCCGGGCATCGACCGTGGGTACCTCGTCGACGAACGGCGATGAGACCCGTTCGGTCCCTGCCAGCCGCTCCGTCAACAAGCGCGAGGCGCTGGGCCCGATGCCACTGCCCACCCGGCCTCGGTACAGCAGGCCGGCAGAGGTCACCTCGCCCACCAGCAACGCCGCCAACCGGTTCGTGCTCCCCACCTGGGGGCGCCAGCCCCCGACCACATAGGACCCGCTGGGCCGATGGGCGAACTTCAGCCACGCGCGAGACCGCACCCCCGGCTCATAGCGGGAGTCGAGGCGTTTGGAGACGATCCCCTCGAGCCCCTGGGCACTGGTCGCCTGCAGCAGCATCTCTCCGTCCTC
>CAYNFY010000013.1:0-39668 GCA_964396585.1 uncultured Nocardioides sp. | reverse complement strand
GCGGGCACCTGCCAGCCACTGCCGGCCAGATCGAGGTCGGTCAATCTGGCTCGTCGTTCGAGCAACGGTTGGTCGCCGAGCCAGACTCCGTCGAGGCGAAGCAGGTCGAAGACCATGAAGGTGGCCGGTACCCGCTCCGCCCACTGCACCGCGGATCCAGTTGTACGCACGTGCATCCGATCCTGCAGCACCGGGAAGCTCGGCCGACCGACGGTGTCCAGTCCGATCACCTCGCCATCTACCAACAGGTCCCGAGGGGTGTCAGACCTGCGGGCCACGTCGGGCCACGCCACCGTCACCTCACGCTCGTTGCGGCTGAACAGTCGGACCGGACCCGCATCGGTGGACTCGGCCAGGATTCGGATGCCGTCCCACTTGACCTCGTGCGACCACCCCGGCCCCGACGGAACCCGACTACGGTCACCGGTAGAAGCGAGCATCGGGCGCATGGAGGAAGTCTCCCCCATGCGCCCGATGACGGCGATCGTCTCAGCGACTCAGCACGTGTCAGCTCTGCTCGACCAACTGCTTGGCCAGGACGGCCGAGGCCGGGTAGTCGACCTTGGCGACCGGGGTGCGCGGCACCTCGTCGACGAAGAAGATCGCCTTGGGCACCTTGTAGTTGCTGATCTTGGTCTTGGCCCACTCGGTGAGGTCGGCGACGCTCAACGTCGACCCCTCACGACGGTGCACCAGCGCGGTGACCTGCTGCCCCCACCGCTCATGCGGGGTGGCCACCACCACCGCGTCGAAGACGTCCTCATGCTTCTTCAGCATCGCCTCGACCTCCTCGGGGTGCACCTTCTCGCCACCGGTGTTGATGGTCACCGAACCCCGACCCAGGACCGTCACGGTGCCGTCCTCCTCACGGCGGGCGAAGTCACCGGGGATCACGTAGCGCTTGCCATCGATCTGCTTGAAGGTGGCCGCGGTCTTGACCGGGTCCTTGTAGTAACCGAGTGGAATGTTGCCGGACTTGCCCAGCATGCCGCGCTCACCGACGGCGGCCGGCTGATCGTTCTCGTCGAACACCTCGACGTCATCGGTCACCCCGAAGCGGGCAGATCCGTCGCTGGTGCCGTCGTCCAGGCCCTGACCGGTGGCACCGGTCTCCGAGGCGCCATAGGAGTCGAGCAGCCAACGGCCCGGCAGCGCCTCCCGGATCTCGGCGCGCACCCCACCCGAGAGCGGAGCCGCTCCGTTCGAGACGGCGATCAGGGAGGACAGGTCCCAGCGACCCGGGTTGTTCTTGATGGTCTCGGCCACCGGACGGGCCATCGCGTCACCCAGGAAGGTCAGCGACATCACCTTGGCCTGGTCGACCAGGTCGAGGATCACCTCGGGGTCGAACGACTTCTCCGCGAACAGCGCGCAGGTGGAGCCGGCCACCATGCAGCTGCCCAGGATCCACTGCGAGCCACCGTGCATCATCGGACCGCAGGCCAACAGCGTCATCGTGGACTCATTGGCCGCCGCCTCGGCCGCCAGCGCCTCGATCGACTCGATCGGGCGGCCCTGACGCGCCGCGTTCAACGCCCCCGGGACGAAGTCGCCCTGGCGCCACTGCACGCCCTTGGGCATGCCGGTGGTACCGCCGGTGTAGACCATGTAGAGATCGTCCTCGGTACGGCCGACCTCCGGACGCTCCGGCGACGCCTTCGCCATCAGCTCGTCGAGCTCGTCACCCATCACGATGATCCGCTTGAGCTCGGGCAGGTCAAGCTCCTTGACGGCGTCCACATACTCCGGGCCGACGATGGCCAGCACCGCGTCCGAGTTGGAGTACAGGTACTGGAGCTCGTCCTTGAGGTACTTGTAGTTGATATTGATCGGCACCGCGCGAGCCTTGAATGCGCCGTAGAACGCGTCGACCCAGGCCATCCGGTTGTGGCTGTGCACGGCGATGTGATCACCCGGCTGCACGCCCAACTCCAACAACACGTTGGCGAACCGACTCGCCCTCTCGTCCAACTCCGCGTACGTGTAATCGCGCTCCAGCGAGGCGATCGCGATCCGCTCGGGGATCGCGTCGGCCATCGCCTCGAGGACATCTGCCAGGTTCACAGGGCGTGGTGCGGTCGAGGTCATGGGCACATGGTGACCGAGGTCTCACCCAGAAACAAAGCCTGTTCCACTCAGAGGGACCGTGCGATGGACCCGCTCGCAGCAGGACTCCGGATCAGGCCTGGGCCGATTCCTGGACCAACTTGAGAGCCACTTCCGCGGTGGTCTTGTAGTCGACCTTGCTGACCGGAGTACGAGGCACTTGATCGACGAAGAAGACGGCCTTCGGTGACTTGTAGTTGGCCAGCAAGCCCTTGACATGGTCGACCACGTCAGCAGCATCGAGGGTGGCGCCCTCACGCAACTGGACCAGTGCGGTGACCTGACTGCCCCAGCGCTCATGCGGAGTACCGACCACCGCCGCATCGAAGATGTCGACATGGCGCAACAACGCGCTTTCGACCTCCTCCGGGTAGACCTTCTCGCCACCGGTATTGATGCACACCGAGCCACGACCCAGCACGATGATCGTGCCGTCCGGCTCCTTGCGGGCGAAGTCGCCGGGGATCACCCACCGCTTGCCGGCGATCTCCTTGAAGGTGGCCGCGGTCTTGACCGGGTCCTTGTAGTAGCCCAGAGGCATCGGGCCGGACCGCGCCAGCATGCCTTCCTCGCCCACCCCGAGCGGCTGATTGTCGGGGCCCAGCACGTCAACGTCCGGTCCGATATTGAAACGGGCCTTGCCATCGGCGGAACCGTCGTCCATCGACGAACCTGCCGCACCGGTCTCCGAGGCACCGTAGGAGTCCAGGATGAACCGACCGGGCAGGGCCTGCCTGATCTCCTCACGAACACCGATCGAGAGCGGCGCGGCCCCATTGGAGACCGCGGCCAGCGAGCTGAGATCCCAGCGCTCGGGCTCGGCCAGGATCGCCTCGGCCACCGGGCGACCCATGGCATCCCCCAGGAAGGTCAACGACACGACCTTGGCCTTCTCGACCAGGTCGAGCACCTTGTCCGGCTCGAAGTTGGGCTCGGTATAGAAGCCGATGCTCTGCCCGGCCACGTGACCGTTGCCCATGATCCACTGCGACCCGCCGTGCATCATCGGACCCGCCGCCAGCAGCACCATCGGGTTCTCGGTGGCCTTGGCCTCGGCGGCCAGCTGCTCGAGCCCCTCCAGTGGAGCCCCGTACCGGGCCGCGTTGAGGGCCGCGCGGATCAGGTCCTCCTGGCGCCACTCCACACCCTTGGGCATGCCGGTGGTTCCACCGGTGTAGATCAGGTAGCGGTCATCGCCGCTGCGCTCAACGTCGGGGCGCTCGGGCGATGCCTCGGCCATCGCCTTCTCGTATCCCTCATCCATCACCAGCCAGGTGCTGACCAGGTCGCCGGCCGCCTCTCTGGCCAACGCCTCGTACTCGGGTGCGACCACGGCCACGGTCGAGTCGGAGTTGGAGTAGATGTGGCGCAGTTCCTCGGCCAGGTACTTGTAGTTCACGTTGATCGGTACCGCACCGATCTTGAACGATCCGTACCAGGCATCGACCCACTCGATCCGGTTCGGACTATGAACCGCTACATGGGTGCCGGGTCGCACGCCCAAGGACAGCAGATGGTTGGCGAACCGGTTGGCCCGCTCGTCCAGCTCCGCGAAACTCCAGGACTCGTTCAGGGTCACGACCGCCGGACGGTCAGGGACCGCGTCGGCCATGGTCTCCAACACATCGGCAAGGGTCAGGGGTTGCTCAACCATGAGATGAAATTACCTGAACAACGCTCATAAAGTGACGTCTGTCACAGATTCGTCCAGCATTTGGGGACCAGCACCCATCCCGATGCCTTCCAAGAGGTCCGCTGTCGACCCGTGGGCGATACTGGTGAATCGGGGTGTCGCCAGTCGGCGACCGGAAACGGACGGAGACGTGCGATGCGAGCCATCTGGAAGGGCGCGGTCTCATTCGGCCTGGTCAATGTGCCGGTCAAGTTGTACGCCGCCACGGAGTCTCATGACGTGTCGTTCCGGCAGGTGCATGCGGCCGATGGTGGCCGGATCCGCTATCAGCGGATCTGTTCGGTGGACGGCGAGGAGGTGCCGTATTCCGAGATCGCCAAGGGCTATGAGACCGAGGACGGCGAGATGGTGGTGCTCACCGACGCCGACATGCGCTCCCTCCCCTCAACCTCCTCACGTGAGATCTCGGTGGAGAAGTTCGTGCCGAGCGACCAGATCGACCCGATGCTGTTCGAGAAGAGCTACTACCTCGAGCCCGAGGGCACCGGAGCCAAGCCGTACGCCCTGCTGCGCGAGGCCCTCTTGGAGTCTGACCGGATGGCCGTGGTCACGATCGCACTGCGACAGCGCACCACCGTCGCGGTATTGCGAGTGCGTGACGAGGTGATCGTGCTGCAGACGATGATGTGGCCCGACGAGGTGCGCACCCCGGACTTCTCCGTCGAGAGCGGCGAGGTCAGCGAGGCCGAGCAGTCGATGGCTCGGATGCTGGTCGACACCCTGGCCGGCGACTTCGACCCGGCCGACTTCGAGGACGACTACGCAGAGGCGGTCGAAGCGCTGGTCGCCGCCAAGATCGAGGGCGGTGAGGTACAGCGCACCGAGACCTCGACCAAGTCGTCGGGCGAGGTGGTCGATCTCCTCGCCGCGCTGCAGCGCAGTGTCTCGGCGGCCAAGACCGCCCGCGGGGAGAAGACCGAGACGGACTCCGATTCCGCGACCGGCTGACCCTCAACTCCAACGCTGACACGGCACTTTTTGTAACCCGTCGGTTAAGCAGTTTCGCCCCCTCAGCGGTGAGGGGGCGAAACTGCATAACCGGCGGGTAATTTCTTGTGCCCTCTGAGCGGTGAGAGATCGTGCTGGTCAGGCGACCGAGCGGAAGGGATCGTGCTCGGCCAGGATCTTGTCGATTCTGGCCTGGTCGATGCGATGGTGGACGGCCAACGACTCCTGGCTGTCTCGAACCACCTTGGCGAGGGTGAAGGTCGAGGAGACCAGGAACAGTGACGTCATGGCCAGGAACCCTCGTGCCCAGGGGTCCATCGGCATGTAGCAGATCGCCCAGATCATGCCGATCAGCGCGACCCCGAACGAGATCGCGGCCTGGACGAAGAAGGCGGTGGTGTTCTTGCTGGGACCGTTGTTGTTCTCCATGGGCACGATCCTGCCTGTGAACGACCCGGCCTCGCGTGGGCCCGGATACTCAGATCGGCCCCTCGGAGTACTCAACTGAACCGATTGGCTCATTCCTCCCAACGGAAGAGCCGGGCCGCGACCAAAGTGACCACGAGCGCGAACGCGAGCAGGACCGCACCCGGGAGCAGGACCGCGCCGGGACCCTGACCACGTACGAGGACATCGGTCATCCCGTCGTTGAGCCAGCGCAGCGGCAGGCACTTGCTGAGTACCTGGAGCCAGCCCGGTGCACCATCCAGCGGGAAGAAGGAGCCGGACAGGAAGGACATCGGCAACACGATGAAGTTGGCCATGTTCACCGCTCCCTCGGTGGTACGGGTCACCGCTCCGGCCAACAGCCCGATCGCCATGAAACACAGGGTTCCGATCACCAGCAGCGGGATCGAGGCCCACCAGGCCCCCGACAACTTCAGCCCGAAGGCGGCCACCCCCAATCCCACGAAGATCACCATCTGCACCAGTGAGATCAACACGGTCACCGAGATCCGGGCACCGACCAGGGTCCCGGTCGAGACCGGCGCCAACTGCAACCGCCGTAGCAGCTTGGTGGTGCGCCACCCGTTGATCGTGGCCGCCGCACCGAAGGCCGCGCTCATCGCGACCGCCCAGCCCAGCAGCCCGGGCGTGTAGTACTGGATCGGCTTCAAGGCGGTGTCCTCGACCGAGGAGGTGACGAGCCGATAGGGCGGTGCCCGGTGCCCGGCCGCGGCCAACTCGGCCACATTGCTGCCGTCCACGAAAGCGCCTAACGTCCCCTGGATCATGGCGGCCCTGGTCGGATCCGTCAGCGTGTAGTGCGCCTCGATCCTGCCGTTCGTCTGGACCACCGCCACGTCGGCGTCTCCCTTGCGCACCTTGGCGATCGCCGCGTCCAGGGAACTGGATCGGGTCACCTCGAAGGTGTCGTCGAACGCCTGCTGGGCTGCCGGCGGCAGGTCCTGGAACAACTGGACGGTGCCGACCTCTACCAGGGTCGCCTTGGACTGGTTCTGGCTGCCCAGCAGACCGCCGAAGATGACCAGGAACATGAGCGGAAAGACCACCGAGAAGAAGACGGCCGTCCGATCCCGGACGAAGCCCTTCAGAATGGCGACCGAGATGGCGCGGAAGGTGCTCATGCCCGGTACTCCCGACCCGTGAGTTCCAAGAACACATCCTCGAGGGTGCCCTTGGTGGTGACCACCTTCTCGGGGGCCTCCAACTGCTCGACCAGCGCCTGCGGCGTATCGAGGCGGAGCATCGTGCCGTGGTCCATGATCCCGACCCGATCGCACAGGATCTCTGCCTCATCCATGTAATGGGTGGTCAGCACCACGGTCCGGCCCTCGTCGTTGATGCCGCGCAGCAGGTCCCACAGATTGCGTCGAGCCTGCGGGTCCAAGGCCGCGGTCGGCTCATCCAAGAACACCACTTCGGGCTCGTGCACCAGCGCACAGGCGATCGAGAGTCGTTGGGCCTGTCCCCCGGAGAGCCGGTCGACCTGGGTCGAGGCCTTCTCGACCAGGCCCACTCGTTCCAGCCACTCGTCGGCCAGCGCCTGTCCGACTCCGTACAGTGCCGCGAAGGTATGGATCTGCTCGCGAGCGGTGAGCCGTTCGAAGAAGGCCGAGGACTGCAACTGCACCCCGATCCGGGACAGCAGCCTGCGATTGCGTGGCCATGGACTCTGCCCGAGCAGCCGGATCTCACCTCCATCGGGACGCCTCAGTCCTTCGACTGCCTCCAAGAGGGTGGTCTTACCGGCCCCGTTCGGCCCGAGGATGCCGAAGAACTCGCCTTCGGCGACCTCCAGACTCACATCGTCGACGGCCCGCAGGTCGCCGTAGGCCATGACCAGTCCCGAGATGCTGATCGCTGTCATGGTCTCGGACGCTAGCGCATCGAGGTGACCAACGAGCGCACCACCCGGGCCCCGACCGACAGCCTGGAAAGGTCCGCGTCCTCGTCCCGACAGATCTCAGCCAGCGCCTCGGCGGCTCGCTCGACCTCGGCTGGACGAGTGGCCTGCCAGGCCGCCACCAGTACATCCGCGGCAGCCGCGGGAGAGGCGGGCAGCGGCTCGGACCCACCGATCAGCACCTGCCGGGTGAGTTCGGCATGCACCGTGTGGACGTCTTCACGCAGAGAGGCCCGGGCCAGCATCTGCCAGCGGTCCTCCCGCGGCAGCGCCACGATCCGGTCGACCAGTAGCGGGAGCTCCAGCCGCTCGCCGAGGACGAAGTGGACCCGCGCCACCAGCCCCGGATCCAGCTGTTGCTCCTTGGCCGTCTCCAGAATGCTGAGCAGTTGGAAGGCAGGTGCCAGGACCGCGAACCGGTTGGCAAGATCCGCGGGGGCGCCCTGTTCGGTCCATCGGTCTCGGCGGGCCTCGAAACCGGCCCGCTCCTGACCGGTCAGCAGATCCGGCAACTGTTGAAGCATCCGCTGCAACTCGACACCGTAGAAGTCGACGATGCCCTCGCTGTCCAATGGGGCCCGGTAGTGACCGACCAGCCACCGCGAGGCGCGTTCGCACAGGGTCCGCATCTCGATCCGGAGCCGGGTCTGCACGGCGGCCGGTATCTGGTTGTCGAGTGCCGCCAGTTCCTCCCTGGCCGGTGCCGATCCGAAGATCTCACGAGCCACCCCGTTCGCCCGGGTCAGGTCCGCGACCTCGGCTCCGGTCTCGTCCTCGAGCCGGGTCCAGTAGGTCATTCCGGCCGCATTGACCAGTTCGTTGACCACCTCGGTGACCACCAGCTCACGACGCAGCGGATGGGCATCCATCTGCTCACGCATTCCGCTACGCATGGCCGAGGGGAAGTAGGAATACAGGTGCCCGCGGAAGAAGGGATCCTCGGGCAGGTCCGTGCGCAACAGTCGTTCGGCCAGCACGATCTTGGTCCAGGCCATCAGCACGCTCGCCTCGGGAGTGGTCAGTCCTCCGGAGCCGCCCAGCCTGGCCTTGACCTCCTTGGCCGTCGGGAGCCCCTCCAACTCCCGGTTGAGCACCCCGTCATGCTCCAGACGCCGCATCCAGCTCTCATGCACGTGCAACAGCGACCCGGCGTGAGCGGCCTGGTTGGCCAGGGCCAGGTTCTGCTCGTAGTTGTCGACCAGCACCATAGCCGCGACCTCGTCGGTCATCTCTGCCAAGAGCTCGTTGCGCCGCGGCTGGGTGAGTTCACCATCGTGCACCACCCGGTCGAGGAGGATCTTGATGTTCACCTCGTGGTCCGAGGTATCGACCCCTGCCGAGTTGTCGATGAAGTCAGTGTTGATCGCGCCACCGACGCCCTCATGACCCGAACGGGCGTACTCGACCCGACCGCGCTGAGTGAATCCGAGATTGCCGCCCTCACCGACGCTGCCGGTACGAAGCTCGGCCCCGTTGACCCGGATCCCGTCGTTCGCCTTGTCCCCGACATCGGCGTTCTGCTCCTCGGTCCCCTTCACGTAGGTGCCGATGCCGCCGTTCCAGAGCAGATCCACCGGAGCGCAGAGGATCGCGCGAATCAACTCGGCCGGGGTAAGCCGGGTCACCGAGTCGGCCAGACCGAGTCGGGTCCGTACCTCCTGTGAGACCGGGACCGACTTCGCGCTACGCGACCACACACCGCCCCCCGCCGAGATCAGCGAACGGTCGTAGTCGGCCCAGGAACTGCGCGGCAGGTCGAAGAGACGCTTGCGTTCCGCATACGATCTGGCCGCGTCGGGATCGGGGTCCAAGAAGATGTCTCGGTGATCGAAGGCGGCCACCAACCTCGTGTGCGGCGAGCACAGCATGCCGTTGCCGAAGACGTCACCGGACATGTCACCGATGCCCACGCAGGTGAAGTCCTGGTTCTGACAGTCGATCCCCCGTTCCCGGAAATGCCGTTGCACCGAGACCCAGGCACCACGGGCGGTGATGCCCATCGCCTTGTGGTCGTATCCCACCGACCCCCCGGAGGCGAAGGCGTCGCCCAGCCAGAAGTCGTACTCGGCGGCGATCGAGTTGGCCAGGTCCGAGAAGGACGCGGTGCCCTTGTCGGCGGCCACCACCAGATAGAAGTCGTCTCCGTCGTGCCGGACCACCCTCGGTGGCGGCACCGTGACCCCGGCCACCTGGTTGTCGGTCACATCCAGCATGCCGGAGATGAAGGAGCGGTAGCAGGCCTTGCCCTCGGCCAGCCAGGCGTCGCGGTCCACCGCCGGGTCCGGCAACTGCTTGGCATAGAAGCCGCCCTTGGCACCGACCGGGACGATCACGGTGTTCTTCACCATCTGGGCCTTCACCAGCCCCAGCACCTCGGTCCGGAAGTCGTCACGGCGATCCGACCAGCGCAACCCGCCGCGAGCCACGGACCCGAAGCGCAGGTGCACGCCCTCGACGCGTGGGGAGTGCACGAAGATCTCGAACGTGGGCCGTGGTTCGGGCAGATCCCCGATCGACTTCGGGTCGAGTTTGAGGGCCAGCACGTCGGGCCTGCTCCCGTCGAGCCGGAGCCGGTAGTGGTTGGTGCGCAGGGTGGCGTTGATCCCGGCCAGGTACCCGTGCAGGATCCGGTCCTGATCGAGACTGACCACCGCGTCCAGGGCCTCCTCGATGCGGGCCACCGATTCGGCGGCCGCGGTGGCGCGAGCGGCGGCGCCGGCATCGGAATCCTCGAAGAGGTCCGGGTCGAAACGGGTCTCGAACAGGGCGACCAGCTCGCGGGTGATCTCGGGGTTGCCGAGCAGTGCCCGCTCGATGGTGTCCTGGCCGAAGGGGCTGTTGCCCTGCCTCATGTATTTGGCGTAGGCCCGCAGCACCCATACCTGCCGCCAGGTCAGCCCGACGTCCAGGACCAGCGAGTTGAAGTCGTCGACCTCGTGCTGCCCGAGCCAGATCGCCCGGAGCGTCTCGGTCACCAACCTCGTGGCGTCCTCGGGCACCCGGTCGCGGCGGCGCAAGCCGAACTCGTACAGCCAGGTCGAGGTGGGCCGGTCGAAGAACTCGTACGGTCGTTCGTCGATCACCTCCACCCCCAGTGAGGAGATCATCGGCAGCAACTCCGAGAGCGACAGCGGCGTGCCGGTGCGATACACCTTGAGCCGGATGTCACCACGAATCTCGGCCTGCGTCGGATCCTCCGCCGCCTCCATCACGATGTCGATGTCGTCGGATCCCAGGCCCAGCAGGCGCCGAATGTCACCGGCGGCGGTCTGCGGACCGTAGTCCTCCTTGTACCCCTCACCGAACGCTGCTGCCCATTCCCGGGCCAGGCGCGCACCCTCATGCTCGCCGTACTCGACCACCATCGCGGCGACCCAGTCGTCGTTCCAGCTGCGGGCCGCCTCCACCAGCTGTCGTTCGATCTCGGCCGCGTCGAATGCGTGCGGCGACTGACCCGCCGGCGGGTGCACCACGAAATGCAACCGGGCCGTGGCGGACTCGCTGAGGCGGACCGTGAAGTCCACCGACTCCCCGCCCAACTCGGTCCGCAGTACTTCGGCGAAGCGCTGCCGGACACCCGTGTTGTAACGGTCTCGTGGCAGGTAGACCAGCGCCGATACGTAACGGTCGTAGGTATCGGTGTGTAGGAAGGCCCGCACCTGGCGCCGCTCCCTGGCGAACATCACCTCCTGCGCGATTCGCGCGAGGTCCTTGGCCGAGGTGTGGAACAGCTCGTCGCGTGGATAGGTCTCCAACGTGTCCAGTAACGCCTTCCCGGCGTGTCCCGACGGGCTGAAGCCGACCTCGGCCAGCACCGCGTCCGCCTTCTCCCTGAGCACCGGGATCCGGCTGATCGACTCGTTGTAGGCCGCACCGGTGAACAACCCGAGCAGTCGGCGCTCGCCGCTGACCTCACCGTTCTCGTCGAATGCCTTGACCCCGATGTAGTCCAGCCGCGCCGGGCGGTGCACGGTCGACCGGGAGTTCGCCTTGGCCAGTACCAGCACCGTCTTCTCCCGGGCCTTCTGTGCGGCACGGCCCCGTAACCGATCGGTATCCGGGTCGCGTAGGTCGGGATCGGTTCGCAGAATTCCCAGACCTGTTCCGGGCACGGCCCGCAACAGGTCGCCGCCGCCCTCGGGAACGAGCTCGTAGTCACGACATCCCAGGAACGTGAAGTGGTCGTCGCCCAGCCAATCCAACAGGGCCACCGCCTGCCGGACCTCCTCGAGTGGCACCGGCGGTGGATTCTGTTCCAGCCCATCGCGGATCTCCCGAACCCGGCCCGCCATCCGGTCCCAGTCCTCGACCGCCTCACGGACGTCTCGCAGTACCGCCTGGACCGCCGCCGTGAGCTCCTCCGCGTAGTCGATCTCGAGCAAGCGGTCGATCTCGACGTGCATCCACGACTCGTTGCTCGATTGGCTGCCGTCGGGAGCCACCCCCGGCCCCAGGCCGGTCAACCGGCCGGTGACATCGCGGGCCACGTCGACCTGGGGATGCACCAACCGATGCACGGTGTGTCCCAGCCGGGCCAACTCCATGGAGACGGTATCGACCAGAAACGGCATGTCGTCGGTGACCACCTCGATCACGGTGCGCCCGTCGGCGGCCCAGCCGTCCCGCGACCCGTTAGGGGTCAGGGTCCTGACCAGTGCGGTGCCCTGGGGTCGCAACTCGGCCATCCTCAGATGCGAAACGACGGCACCGTACAGGTCCTCGGCCGTGCGCTCGAGGACATCCAGTGGAGCCAGATGCCGGTAGAAATCTCGGACCAGCCGGGCGACGTCCGCGGCGGGCACGCCGGGACCACTCCCCAGGGTTGACTCGGCGAGTGCCGCCGCTGCATCGATTCGTTCGGTCTTCTGGGTCTCCGCGGTGCTGGACACGCTTCGACCCTAGGCATGGTGATGCGGGCGCGACAACACCCGGCCGGTACCGGCCGTTCTCGGATCCGAGACCACGTGATGAATCGGGATCCTCGCAGGATGGTGGATGATGACGACTTCGACGGCAGAGCGTCATTCGCCAGCAGGAGGACAGCCATGACAACCCGGGTCCAGACCGAACTGCATTACGATGCGACCCCCGATCAGGTGGCCGCGATGATCCTCGACCCCGCCTATCGCGAACACCTCTGCGAACGGCAGGAAAGCACCTCGCACCGGGTCGCGGTGAGCGGGTCGGGCACCGATGGCCGGGTCGTCGTGGACCAATCCCAACAGGTGCGCGGCGTGCCGTCGGTGGTCACCAGAATCGTGGGCAGCGAGATCTCGATCCACACCGAGGAGGAATGGAGCGACACCGGAGCGGACGTCACGATGACCATCCCGGGACACCCCGGAAGGATCGTCGGCACCACCCGGCTACTCCCCGATGGCCACGGCACTCGGCAGGTCATCGACTGGCAGGTGAAGGTTGACATCCCGTTGGTCGGGCGCAAGGTGGAGTCGGTGATCGCCGATGTGCTCGGCAAGGCATTGGAGGTCGAACAGCAGGTCGGACGCGCCTGGCTGGAGACGGGTCCCAGCGTCGCGGGTTGAGCAGCGACTACAGGTGCTGGATCTCCTGGGTGGCGAACCAGGCCAGGTCCTCATCGAAGTCCACCTCACCCACCCAGTCCTCGGCGTCCACGTGCGCCGAGGCCACGTGCTTGAGCAGCACGTCACCCTCCACCTCGACGGCGGTGGCCGGCAGTTCGGGGACCTCCTGCAACACTCTGACCCGGTCCGAGTCGAGCGCCAGCACATGTCGCCGTGGCCGATCCTCGGCGCCGCGGGCCAGCCAGGAGTCTTCACCGGCGGCCAGCATGGCGGCGAACTCCCAGGAATCCTCGTCGGCTTCGGGCCAGCCCTCCTGAAGCGCCGACGTGACGGCGTGGCCCCGTCGAGGACCGGGCAGCCGCCCCTCGGCCACGAGCGTCGCCAGGTCCCCGCTGGTCACTGGCAGGTAGATCCGCACGATCAATGCTCCGTTCGCCGGTCCGACGAGTCGGACGCCTTCTTCTTGGATCTGCCCGGGCCATTCTGCTTCGAGGCGACCGCCGGACTCCGCCGACCCCGCGGCGCGCGGCGACCTACCGAGGTGGCCGACTCGACCAGTTCATCGAGCGCCTCGTGGAAACACTGCGCCAGTACGTCCGGGTCGGGGAGCACATCACGGTCCGCACAGATCCCGTAATAGACACCACCGTCGTAGGAGGTGACACCGATGGCCAGGCCGTGCCCGGGCAACAGCGCCGGCACCGGATAGGTACCTACCATCCGGGCACCGGCCGCATAGAGCGGGAACTGCGGTCCCGGCACATTGGTCACCGCCAGATGGAAGTCATGCCGGGCCAGTTCCCGGAAGGCCACCCGGGAGCCCAGTGCATGGAACGTGGTCGGGGCGAAGCCGTCCACCCCGGCCAGCCGATCGGCCGCCACCGCCCGTCCGGTGGCCCGATGGGCCGCGAACGAATAGCTGACCTGATGCAGTCGCACCAACGGACTCGACTCCCCGATCGGCAGGTCCACCTGGTACCCGATCACCTGGCTACCCAACGAGGTGGGCTCAAGTTCGTCGTCGATCACCGACATCGGGACCAGCGCCTTGAGCCGCTTCAATCCGCCCATCGATTCCTCACGCGTCATCAGCCAATTGCGCAGAGCCCCGGTCACCGTGGCGAGCACCACGTCGTTCACCGTGCCCCCGTGCGCTCGGCGCACCTTGCGATGGTCCGCCAGTTCGGTGCGCACCGGCACCACCCGACGCTGCTGCGACAGACTGCCACTGATCGGCGTCGCGGTCGTCGCCCGATGTCCGGCCAGCGCCTGGGCGACCTCGCCCACCCGGGCACCGAGACCGGTCACCGCACGGGTCGCTCCGGCCACCTGGCCACGCACCGCGTCCACCAGGGTCAGCGGATTCTCCAGCGTGTCGGCCACCGCACCGGCAAGCATCCCGGTGGGGCTGGGTAGCGGGCGGGGCCGCCACTCGTCGTAGTCCAGATGCTTCGGCTCCGGGGTCACGTCCAGCAGCACCTGCCCCAGGTCCACGGTCTCGACCCCGTCCACCAGGATCTGATGGGACTTGGTGAGCACCGCGAAACGGCCGTCGGCGAGACCCTCGATCAGGTAGACCTCCCACAGTGGGCGGGCCCGGTCGAGGGGCCTGCTGATGATCCGCGCCACCAGTTCGCTCAACTGCTCCAACGATCCTGGGCGGGGCAGCGCCGACCGACGCACGTGATAGCCCAGATCGAATCGGGTGTCATCGACCCACATCGGATTGGCCAGGCCACCGGGCACCTCCCGGATCCGCTGACGGTAGCGAGGCACGAACGCGATCCGCTCCGCGATCAAGGTGACCAGGGCCTGCAGGGTGAAGCCCCCGGGCCCCGGTTCGAAGATCTCGACCGTGGAGTTGTGCATCGGCGCCGCGGCTGACTCGGTGCGCCACAGAACCAGGTCATCGGGACGCAGGCGTTCACTCATCTGGGGTCCTCTGCTCGACCGCCCGATCGTGGGCCGGAGGCGGTGCGGTTGGCTCGTCATGCAATTCTGGCAGAGTCCCGCCCTGGTAGGTGGGACACTATGACACGTCCCGACGGCTCCAGCCGCAGTTCCCGAGACCGAGGAGTTCGCCCCGATGCGCCGCCCCGCCCTCTTCCGCCCCGCCACCTTCGTCGTGACCCTGGTCGCCGCCCTGGCTCTGACCGGATGCGGATCCTCAGACGACAACTCGACCGGGTCGCCCCAGGACACCGGCACCACGATCGAGGTCACCATCAAGGACGGCAACGTCACGCCCAACGGGGACCGGATCAAGGTCGCGGCCGGCAGCCCGATCACGTTCAAGATCACCTCCGATGTGGCGGGCGAGATGCACGTGCACTCCACCCCCGAGCAGAGCCTCGACTTCGCCGCTGGCGAGACCACCGACACGATCACCCTGGATCAGCCCCAGGTCGCCGCCGTCGAGCTGCACGACCCGGCCCTGACCGTGGTCCAGCTGCAGGTCTCCTGACGTGGACGGCGGATCGCTGGCGGACTCTCTGGCCGCCGGCGCGGTGATCAGCGCCCACGGCGTGGGCGGCGGTAAGGACCTGCCGATCCCGGCTGGGATCGCGATCACTGCGGGAGTCGTCGCACTGATCGTCTCGTTCACCGTCTTGATCCTGGCGTGGCGTACCCCCCGGTACGAGAACCGCCCGGGCCGCCCGGTCGTCGGCTGGCTCGCCACGATGGTGGACAGCACCTGGTTCACGGCGCTGGCCCGGACTTTCGGGATGGTCTGCTTCGGCTACACCCTGGTGGTGCTGCTGTTCGGCAAGGACGACGCCCTGAATCCGGCGTTCTGGCTGTTCATGGTGGTGCTGTGGGTCGGGATCGTGCCCGCCTCCCTGCTGCTGGGTCCGGTCTGGAAGGCGATCAGCCCGGCCCGCACCCTGGTGATCGGGCTGAGCCGCCTGGCCGGAACCGATCCCGAGAACGGGATGATGAAGTATCCGGCCCGGCTCGGCTACTGGCCGGCGGCACTCGGACTGTACTCATTCGTCTGGTTCGAACTGGTCAACCCCAACAACACGATGCTCAGCCAGGTCAGGCTGTGGATCCTGCTCTGGCTGGTGGTCTGCGTGCTGGGCGGGGTGTTGTTCGGCACCACCTGGACCAAGCATGTCGACCCGTTCGAGGTGTACTCCTCGTTGGTGGCCAGACTGTCGGTCTGGGGCCGCGACGACGCCGGTCGACTGGTGCTGCGCACCCCGTTGGCGAACCTGGCCACGATCCCACCCACTCCCGGTCTGACCGTGGTAGTGGCGGTGCTCTTCGGCTCGACCGCCTACGACTCGTTCCACGAGTCTGTTCCGTTCGTGAAGCTGCTGCAATCGGGCGATGTGGATGCGTCACTGCTGCGCAACCTGGGCCTGCTGACCTTCTGCCTGGTGGTGGGAGTGGTGTTCGTGCTCGGCACGATGGCCACCGGCGTCGAGGCCAGGACCCGGCGCACGCACTTGCCCAACCTCTTCGCTCATTCGGTGATCCCGATCATCGTGGGCTACATCGGGGCGCATTACCTGACGTACCTGGTCGAGAAGGGGCAACAGACCCTGATCTACATGTCCGACCCTCTGGGCAACGGCTCCGATCTGTTGGGCACCGGAAATCTGCAGGTCAACTACTGGCTCAGCATGCATCCCACCTTCCTGGCCACCACGAAGGGTCTGCTGGTCGTACTCGGGCACGTGGTCGGGGTGGTGGCCGCGCACGATCGGGCCCTGGCACTGCTGCCCAAGCGGCACCAGATCATCGGGCAGCTAGGGCTGCTGGTGACGATGGTGCTCTTCACCGGAGGCGGTCTGTACCTGTTGTTCGCCTCCTGATCCGCACCTGATCACCAGCACTCGGTTGGTTGCTCACCACAGCTGAGCAGCCAGCCGAGTGACCGCGCCGGCCAGTTGGCTCGACCCGATCTCCACCACGGTGCGACCAGACAATGCGGCACGGTCTGCGGACCGAGGGTCATCGGGAAGGAAATCCACCGGGACTCGGCCGGCCACCCGGGTGATCAGGTCGCGCACCTCCGGCTCGGTCCAACCGACGCCCGAACGCATCCGGTTGACCACCACCCGTTCGGGACGGACCTCGGCCACCTCCCGCAACCGCACCAGTCCGCGCGCGAGCCGGGTCAGGCCGACCGGGTCGGCGGTACCCGTCACCAGTATCCGGTCCGCCCGGCGCAGGCTCTCGCCGGTGAGTGAGAACCGCTGTCCTCGGCCGGCGGGATCGGCTCCGGTGTCGTCCCATTCGGCGCCTGTGTCCAGCAGCACCTCGGCGCGCTCACCGGCCGCGGCCAGCAGGGTCGGCAAGACATCGGGCCGGATCTCGGGCCAGCGCTCGGGACCCGGCAGTCCGGTGATCACGTCCAGGGAGGATCCGACCCGGCGCGCGGCCAGACCCAGCAACTCGCGACCACGCGCTCCGGAGGCCACGGCACGGGCCGCGGTAAGCAGGCCCGAGGCCTCGTCCATGATGCCGAGTTGTTGGGCCTGGCTGGGGGCACTGGGGTCCGCGTCGATCAGCACTGTCGGCCGCTTGCGGGCCGAGCACACCGCCAGCGCAGCCGCCAGCGTGCTGCGTCCAGGGGCGCCGTGCGGTCCCCAGATCGCGATCACCCGGTGTCGGGTGGACGGTGCCGTGGGTGGACTCACCGGCGTCGGGCCGACGAGGCATTCCGACGCCATCGCGGGCAGGTCCCCCAGGTCGGCTACCGCCAGCAGGGTGGAGGTCCCGATCCGGGTGGCCCGAGCCAGTACGTCCTCGCGTTCCGGATCCAGAGCGACGGCCAGCGTCCGGACGCCTGATGCAGCCAGCCCGGACACGATCTCCCGGTCCAGCTCCGGGGCGTCGATCCCGACAACGGCGAGCTGGATCTGACCGGTCCCGCAGGCGGCCACCAGGTCCGGGACATCGACGCAGCGGCGCAGCACCACGATTCCGGGCGCGGCCTCGGCCACCGCCAGGAGGCGTTGTTCCCAGTCCGCTCCGGTGGCCAGCACGGCGAGGGTGATCATGGCTCAGCCTCGGCCCGAGAGCACGATCCGCCCCTCACCCGCGGCCTGAACCACCTCGGCGAGGTCCTTCTCGGTGGCGTCGGCGGCGACGCCGAGCACCACCTGTCGCTCACCCGATCCGACCAACCCGACATCGATACCCGGCGCTTCCAGAACCGGCGTCGAGACGAACACCCGGCGTGCCGATGCCTCGCTCCGCCCCGTCTCCGGCAGCACCCAGACATCGACGCTGGATCCGACCCGTACCGACCCGGGGACCTGGGTCGAGGGCACCGCCACCGAGACCGAGGTCAGTTCGGGGCCGGGTGTCGTCGAGAACGCCGAAGCCGGTATCAGTTCGTCGGCCGTCACGGCCCGGGTGAGCCGCCCGGTCGGGGGTCCCCCGCTGACCACCAGGTACCGCTGCTCGACCGGGGCACCTAGATGCACCCGGCGAGCCACCAGGTCATCGCTTTCGAGCACGGTGCCGGGCAGCAGGTCGTCGGCCGCGGCCCATACCTCGATCGTGTCACCGGCAGAGTCGATCAGCCGGGACCCGACCACGACGCTGAGCGCCACCAGGACGATCCCGGCCCAGAGCCGGGGATCGCTCCACCCGGAGCGAGGTGCCCGGCGTGCCCTGGGCACCTCAGACACGTCTGGCGCCTTTTCGCGGGGAGCATCCGATTCTGCGCTCACGCCGCGCATTCTGCCGCGTTCACCGAGCCGGCGCCCAGGAATCCGCACAGTCGTCACATCCACAGCTCGGCGGGCCGAGGCCCAGGCAACGCGCTGAGATGCGACGATGGGCGCATGTCAGAGTCTCCCCGGTTCCTCACCCTGACTGACGTGGCCGAGGTGCTGAACACCTCCGGCGCACAGGTCTACGCCCTGGTGCGGCGCGGTGAGCTGAAGGCGATCAAGATCGGCGGCCGAGGTCAGTGGCGAGTCGAAGCGGCCGAGTTGGAGACGTTCATCCAGCAGATGTACACCCAGACTCAGCGCTTCGTCGAACAGCACCCGTTCAGCGAGGCCGACGGCAGTGACGACCTGGCACCAGCGGTGGATTCGAGAGAGACGCCCTAACAGCGATCTACAGTGCTGCCAGTGCGGCAACGGGTGACTCACGGCTCGCCCGTACAGCGGGATATAGGCCGGCTATGCTGCCGACGGAAGCCGTGACCAAGACGGCCAACAACCCCACCCACAGCGGCAGAGCGGGACCGACTCCCTGGGCTCGTGCGTAGTACGCCGTCACGACATACCCGGTCAGGACGCCGAGGACGCCACCGCTGATGGCGATCAGCATCGACTCGGCGAGGAATTGCGTGGCAACATCGAGTCGGGTCGCGCCCAGAGCCCGCCGCATCCCGATCTCGGAGCGGCGCTCGATGCTGGCGATGATCATGGTGTTGGAGACGCCGATCCCGCCTACCAGTAAGCCGATGGCCGCGAGTCCGACGAGCAGCCGGTTGAGCGCCTCGTCGGCGGCTACCTTGGCGGCGAGAGCATCCGAAGGACGCGAGACGGCCACCTGCCCAGGCTGCTGCGGCGACGCCGTCTCGGACAGCACTTCGCTGACTGTGAGTACCTGTGATTCGATGGCGCGCAGGTAGATACCGGTAGTCGTCCCGTCGTGGCCGAAGAAGTCGTGCGCGGCGGCCGTGGGCAGCATGACCATGGGGTCGATCTCACTCGCCAGCTCGACGGGCTTGAGGATGCCAGTCACGACGGCCCACTGATCGCCCAGCCACAGTCGGGTGCCCGGTGCATCGATGTTGAGGCGGTGGGCGGCCGCGGATCCAAGAACGACCGTTGGATAGCGCTCCTCGGCGGCGGTGAACCAGTGGCCGCTGGCGACGCGGGCGCGCAGGGTGTGAAGCAGCGACGGGTCCACTGCGGCGACGACCACGCTGCTGGTCTGTCCCGAGGGCACGAAGGGCGAGCGGTAGGCGCCGACGCCCTCCAATTCGCCTACCCCACTGCTCTCGGTGACCGGCTTGATGTTGCCCACCATCGCGACCGCGGTCGCCGGTAACCGCGTCGGCTGGCCGTTCAGGTCGTCGGAGGGGCGGACGGTGAGCAGGTTCGTGCCCAGCTGTGAGAGCTGATCCTCAAGATGGGCTCGTGACGTTTGAGTGATCCCGGCGACGGCGACCATCGCCGCCACGCCGATGGCGATCCCGGCCGCTGACAAGAGGAACCGGAGGGGGTGCCCGCGCAGTCCCCGGGACGCCAGCCGGACGACGTCCGCCGGTCGCAGCAGACTCATGGGCGCCCGCCACGGGTCTCGTCGACGATGAGTCCGTCGCGCAGCTCGATGCGACGGTCCATCCGGGCGGCGAGCTCGCCGTCGTGGGTGACCACGACGACGGCGGTGCCGTCTGCGGTCAGCTCGCGCAGGATCTCGACCACCAGGTGCCCGTTGGCACTGTCGAGGTTTCCGGTGGGCTCGTCGGCGAGGATGACGGCCGGCTCGCCCATCAGCGCCCGGGCGATGGCCACGCGTTGCCGCTCACCGCCCGAGAGTGTTTGGGGCCGGTGTCGCATCCGGTGCTCCAGACCAAGGCGGGTGAGGGCCGCGGCCGCACGCCGTCGACGTTCGGTGTGCCGGACTCCGGCGTACAGCAGACCCTCGGCGACGTTGTCGCACGCAGTCATCAGCGGGGATAGGTGGAACTGCTGGAAGACGAAGCCGATCGTCTCGGCCCGCAGATGCGACAGAGCCCGGTCCGACAGGCTGGCGACGTCACGGCCGGCGACCGCGACCTCGCCCGAGGTGGGCCGGTCCAGGGCGCCCATGATCTGCAGCAGCGTGGACTTGCCGGACCCCGAGGGACCTACCACGGCTAGAAAGTCCCCGGGCCACACCTGCAGGCTCACTCCGCGCAATGCCTGGACGTCGCCTGCGTGGTATCGCGTGACGTCCTGGCACTCGACGACCGGCACCGTCACTGCGGCACCCGGACCTTGGTACCCGGCTTGAGGTCTCCGGTCACCTCTACCAGGCCCTCGGCATACAGGCCCGGTTTGACCGCGACGTAGCCGCTATCGGCGAGTTCGACAGCGTAGCCGCCCTCAGCGAGAGCGACCAACGCAGTGACGGGAACTGTGAGCACGTTGTCTCGACGCGCCGATACATAGGTGACCTCGACCGGCCCGGGGCCGACCTGCGCGTGGTCGTGCGTCAGTCGGATCGTGACGTGCTGGTTACCCATGCCGCCGGATTCGGAGTCGCCGGAGCCGCTGACCGCGATCACCCGTCCGGGCACGATCTTCTGGTTCGGGAGGGTGACCTCGACGCGGACCCCGGCTTCGGCCCAATCGGCGTCCTCGACCGCGGCAGTGACCAGCCGCTCCGTCCCGCTCTGCTGCACGGAGGAGTCGCTCACACTCCGACCCAGCGACTGCGGCGAGGGATGCAGGCGGATGGGCCCTGGGAGGAACACGACGTCACCGAGGTCGATGCGGCCCGTCTGAGGCACCCCGAGGTCCTCCTGCCAGGCGCGTACGGCGGCTGCGGTCCCGGCGGTGAACTCTTCGTCGACGGTGAAGCCGGTGTAGCCGAGTTGCGACAGCCCCCGTTCGAGTTGCTCGACGTCTGGGCCGACAGACGGCGGGACGGCCTTCGGCGGGGTCGCCGGCTTCTGCTTGCTGTTGCGAGGGCCTGATGGGGGCGGTGCCTCCGGCTGTGAACCCGCGTTCATCGACCGGTAGGCCGGGGTCGCGCCGTACATCAGCACGACGGGCAGATTGTCGACCCGCACCAACACGTCGCCGAGGTCTGCCTGCTGGCCGGCGGCCGGGAGCCAGGTCACCGTACCGGTCGCCCGAATCGGGATGGACTGCTGCGCGCCGTACCCCCACCGCCCGGAGAACCGGGTCCCGACCCGGAGGTCGTGGCGCTTGACGGTCGCGACGTCATACGACGGGGTTTGACTGGCCGTCACATCATCGTCTGCCGGGCCGATCAGCACCCAGCCGGTCACGGCGCTCGCGAGAAGGAGAACGACGGCCGCGGCGACAACCACACGTCCCCGGGTCACCGGCCACGTCTTTCGTATTGCATCTCGTCCTCGATCACGTGGGAGGCTCAGGGGTCGGTGGGGTCCAAGATCTTGTGACAGATGTCCACTGCGTCTTGGAGGCCCGGGGGCTCGGGCACAGTCGCGTCAGGAAGAGCCCAGGGCTCGGTCACCTGGAATCCATTCGGCTGAGGGTCGGGATATTGCGGCACCCCATTCTTTTGCATGCACTTGGAAAAGGAGATATATGCGGCCTTCTGTTCGTCTGTCAAGTTCGCCGCCTGTCTAGCAAGGCGCTCCTCTGCGATCCCCTCGGGCACCGGAAGCCCATCAATACTCGGGTAGCATTTTTTCAGAATATTTTTACCCTTGGCTCCTTGCAGCTGGAGGAGATCTTCTCTGAAGATCCCGCCAATATCGGTCGGATCCCTCATTTCTGGGAAGCCTGCCTTGCGCACACAGTCGACAAAGCCGCGCATCTTGACCAGGTAAGCCTCATCCTCGCTCCCCATCTTCTCAGCTGCCCCGGATGTGTTAGGCGACGCCAACGTGGGGACTTGGGAGGACGACTCCGAATCAGAGCAACCGGATACCGCGAGGGCAAGCACTAGCGCAACGAGCCCAAGCGTGACGCGGTGAGACGGGTGGTGTCGAGACATACGTGAACCTTTGCCTGATGGTTATCAGCGGGTGCAACACGAAGATGACGCATCATTACTCCTGGTGCTCGCGAGGCTTTCGAACCGGCGAACCTTCTGCGCAACAGATCAACAGTTGACGTCCAGGGCCGTCAACAGATCCCCGACATCCCGGCCAAGTCAAACGCGAATTTTGTTACGCGCGTAACAACTACAGTGGCGCAGATGTTCTCAATCAGCCTCTCGACAGCCAAGCACTCGAGGGACAGCAACTGGCCACAAGTCATCGGTGCCCGGTCGGTGCCCCCGCACGCGAGTCAGGCGACCATTGCCATCCGCGCGAACCTTGAGAGTTCGGCTCAGCCGACTCGACCCTCAAGCGTCACCTGAACGTCGCGCTCGTCCCCGTCCGAACCCCGCACCTCGAGAGTGATCGTGTCACCGGGTTGATGGGTGCGGATCGCCACGATCAGGGCGATGCCGTCGGAGATCCGGGCGCCTTCGATCCCACGAACCACGTCACCCTTGTTCAAACCGGCCTTCTCGGCCGGACTGCCGTCCTCGACACCGGTGATCGCGGCGCCGTCGGTCACTGTCCCCCCGATGGAGACGTTGGCACCGATCACCGGGTACTGCGCCTCACCGTTCTTGAGGATCTGGTCGACGGTGACCCGGACCTGATCGATCGGGATAGCGAAGCCGACCCCGATATTGCCGGACTCGGCCGAGGCCCCGCCGGTGGTGGCGATCGCGCTGTTCACTCCGATCACCTGACCCTGCAGGTTCACCAGTGGGCCACCGGAGTTGCCGGGATTGATCGCGGCATCGGTCTGTACCGCGTTGATGAACGAGGTCTCATCAGTCGCCCGGCCGGTGGTCACGGGTCGGTTCAGGGCGCTGATGATGCCCGAGGTGACCGTCTGGCTCAGGCCCAGCGGCGCGCCGAACGCGACCACCGGATCACCGACCTGCAACTGCCCGGCCGCCCCGAGGGCCGCCGGGCCAAGGGCGTCACCGTCCTCCAACAGCAGGACAGCCAGGTCGTAGACAGGGCTGCGACCGACCACCTTGGCCGGGTAAGTCCTGCCGTCTGAGTCCACCACCTGCAACTTGCCACCCTCGACGCTGCCGGCGATGACGTGGTTGTTGGTCACCACATGGCCCTGAGCGTCCAGCACGAACCCGGAGCCGGTCCCCTGAGCCGCGTCGTCATCCGCCTTGGCGAAGGCGAGGATCTGCACGGTGGAGGGGAGCAACTCCCGGGCCACGGCCGCAATCGATTGATTGTCGGTCTCCAAGGGCACGTCCTGACGGGTCTGAACCCCGGCCAGTCCCTGCGAGTTGGTGCCTCGCGCATCCTTGACGCGGTCATGCACCACGGCACCCAGGTATCCCCCGGCCGCTCCCAACAGCAGCGCGAGCACGCACACCGTCGGTACCAGCCATCCCGGCACCCCACTTGGACGGCGCGGTGGATTCCCCCGGCTTGGTGGCCCCCATCCTGGTCCCGGGGGCATCGGAGGCATCGGTGCTCGCCCGAGGGGAGTACCCGGACCCTGGTAGGGCGGTGGCTGGGCGGGCTGCGACGGCCACTGCTGCTGGGTCGGCGGGGGGACCTGGCCGGGCGGCCCGGGGATCGGTCCGGCTGGGAATACCGCTGTCTGCTCGACCGACGTTCTGAGATGGGGCAGTCGTCGGGTATCCACGTGATCGGTTTGTAGTTGACGCGTGGGCTCGGGCTGCTGAGGGCCCGTCCGGTCGACCGGAAGGCTCTGCTCGGGCTCTGGCTCCGGTTCGGGCTGCGACCTGGGATCAACCGCAGCCAGAGGGGTGGCCGGGTCCAGCGGGTCGGCCCAGGTACCGCCGAAGATATCGTCGTCCAGGCCGCGCCGCTCAGGCCCCGGTTGCTCGTCGCTCACCGGACCATCTTGCCGCGTACCCCCGGTACCGACGCAACCGCCACGGCGTCGGCAGCGCCGAGCCTGACCAGTTGGTGGCCCGGGACGACCTGTTGCGGAGTCCGGACCGGAGCCGCTGGATTCACCGACGAGACGGTCGGGGCCCGCCGGTCCAGGACCGGTGCCGAGTTCGGCAGCGCGCTCAGCACGGCGACCCCCAGAAAGGCGACCCCGGCGGCCGAGCTGCCCAGCACCACCATCCCGCGGTGCCGGGAGGCGAATGATTCGTGCCGCACCGGATCAGCCGGCTCGGCGCAGGTGGCCAGCAACAGGTTGAGCTTCAAGCTGTCCGAGGGGCCACACGGATGGCTGGAGAGGGAGGCCAGTCGAGTCTTCACCCAGCCCTCGTGCTCGACCAGGTCACGACACGGGTGACACGAGTGCACATGTTCCCAGGCCGCCTCCTCCTCGTCGGCCGAGAGACGCCCGTCCAGCAACGCCGAGACCCGGCTACCCAAGTGGCCGATCACGCGCTCACCCCGCTGAGGTCGATCGGCTCGGTCTGCGGACCGGCATACCGCTCACGGCCCGCGATCGGGGCTCGGTGGGCCAGCGACTGACGCAGCATGGCCCGACCTCGATGGATCCGAGACCGGACGGTGCCCATCTTGGCACCGAGGATCTCCGCGACCTCCTCGTAGCTGAGACCCTCGACATCGCACAGCACCACAGCGGCCCGGAAGTCGGGCGGGAGGCTGGCCAGGGCGCGCTCGACGTCGTCATCGAAGGTCCGGTCGAGTACGGCGCTCTCCGCGGCACCGTCACGACTCACCAGCCGCTCGGCGCGCTCGTCGGAGAGCCCGTCGAAGCGGATCCGCTGCTTGCGGCGCGCCTGATCGAGGAACAGGTTGGTAGTGATCCGGTGCAACCAGCCCTCGAAGGTCCCCGGCGACCAGGAGTCCAGGGAACGGAAGACTCGGACGAAGACCTCCTGGGTGAGGTCCTCGGCATCGGGACGATTGCCGGTGAGCCGCAATGCCAGCCGGAAGACGCGTTCGGAGTGCCGTTCGACGACCTCGTCCCAGGACGGCCGGTCGGTATCACTCTGGGGCACGTTCACGGGCTTCTCCTCACGACGCCTCGGCAACACCCAGCCAACAACTGGACTCACCCCACCTCTCGCTCGTCTCAGGTTAGGAACTCTCTCTGAGAGAACCCTGTGAATCCGCCAGTCTGATGCTGGGGATCCACCCCTCATAGCCTGTCCAACGAACCAGACCCCGTTCGTGTTCCGGCCGCGCTCCGATAGGCTCAGGGAACCGAAAACGACCGGCCCTGACCCAGGAGGCCATCATCACTGCTCCGAATAACCCCACCATCAACTCTGCGAGCTGGATGCATGCCGAAGGGTTCGTGGCAGAGGACGACATCCTCGCCGCCGCCCGGGGCCGCGCAGACGAGGTCGGAGTGCATCCGGTCGGCCCCGGCGCGGGTGCTGCCCTACGCTTCCTCGCCTCAGTGCTTGAGGCCCGTGCCGTGGTGGAGATCGGTACCGGAACCGGCGTCAGCGGGCTGTGGCTGCTCCGCGGCATGCGCAGCGACGGGGTGCTCACCACGGTCGACATCGAGGCAGAGCACCAGCGTCTGGCCAAGGAGACCTTCCGTGAGGCCGGAGTGGCCTCACAGCGGGCCCGCACCATCTCCGGCTCCGCCCTCGATGTGCTACCCCGACTGACCGACGGCCACTACGACCTGGTCTTCTGCGATGGAGACAAGCGTGAATATTCGGCCTACCTGGCCGAGGCCCTGCGCCTGCTGCGTCCCGGTGGCGTCGTGGTGTTCGACAACGCCTTGTGGCACGACCGGGTGGCCGACCCTGCCCAGCGCGACCCCGAGACCCTCGCCATCCGCGAGTTGGGTCAGGCCATCATCGACAACGAGTACCTGGTCTCGCTGCTGCTGCCGATGGGCGACGGCCTGTTGGCCGCGAAGAAGGTCTGGACCTCCGACTGAACTCTGGGCGATTGACCTCTGGGTACGTGATCGGAGGGCGGGCGCGCCAAGTCAGCCGGCGAAACTGGTGAAGCCGGCGCCGCCCTCGGCCACTGCGACCACCTCGAAGGCCTCGATGAGCGTGGGTCCGGCACCGACCAGGTCGCTGACCGGCGCCGTGGCCGCGCCCGCCGTGAACGTTTCCTGGAATGCGGCCCTGGTGGTGGGATCGGCGAACACGTAGGTGCCCTCGAACCATTCACCGGCCCGCATCCGCCAGGTCTTGAACGCTAGCTCCGGCAGCTGACTGAACTTGGCGTGGGAAGCGCTCGCGACGTAGTCGCGCAGCCGCTGCTCGATCCCGTCATCGGCCTGCGCCAACGGCCAGCGGACGCTGAGTCCGGCCAGCCCGATCTCGGAGGGTGCGCTGCTCATCGATTGACTCCTTCGAGTGGATCGGTACTACCCAGCCAGTCCAGCAGCAGCCTGGCCCCGAATCCGCTGGGACCCGCGGTCCATTCGTCACGATCGGTGGGGACGTCGCCTACCGAGGCCACGTCGAGGTGGACCCAGGGCAGCCCACCGGTGTAGTGCTGAAGGAACAGAGCCGCCGTGATCGCTCCGGGACCACCCGGTGCGTTGTCGGCATCGGCGATCTTCGAGGAGAGCTTCTCTTCGTACTGGGCTGCCAGCGGCAACCGCCATACCGGCTCCCCGGAGGCCCGGCCAGCCTCGGCGATCCGCTCGGCCAAGGTCTCATCGTTGGCGAAGAAACCACCGGTGTGCAGCCCCAGGGCGACCTTCATCGCACCGGTCAGCGTGGCGATGTCGACCAGTACGGTGGGCTTCTCGTGGTCCACCGCCCACTGCAGGGCGTCGGCGAGCACCAGTCGGCCCTCGGCGTCGGTATTGGTGACCTCGGTCGTACGTCCGCCGAACTGGGTGATCACATCACCGGGTCGCATCGAGTCGGCACCGACCGAATTCTCCGCGGCGGGGATCAGACCGACCACCCGTACCGGACAGTTCACCGCCGCCAGAGCGCCCATCACGCCCAACACCACGGCGGCCCCGGTCATGTCTCGCTTCATGGTGGACATCGACTCACCGGGCTTGATCGACAGACCACCGGAGTCGAAAGTGATTCCCTTGCCCACCAGGACCACGGTCGGGGTCCGCCGGGTCGCATCGGTCGGGGTATGCACCAGCCGGATGAAACGGGGGGGCGTGACAGATCCGGCCCCCACCGCCAGGACGCCACCGAAGCCCTCGGCGGCGAGTCGTTCCTCATCCCAGACCTCGACCTCGAGACCGGCCTGCTCCGCGAGGATGACGGCCTGATCGGCCAGCCAAGGGGGGTTCTTCACATTGCTGGGCACCGTCGCCAGCAGGCGGGCGGTCCAACTGGCCGCGCTCACCGCTGTGGCCCGGCCCAGGACCGTCTCGGTCTCCGGCTGAGCCGCGACCGGTACTCCGGCCAGCATGACTCGGGTGACCGGCCGACGCTCGGGCTCGGTGCCGGGCATCCGGAACTCGAAGCCGGCCAGATCCAGGCCGGCCACGAATGCAGGCAACGCCTCGGGGTCTGCCACGTCCGGCACCGTGGTGGCCAGCAGCGCGCATCCACGCGTCGCACGGCCCAGCGCGGCGCCGGCGCGACGCAGCTGATCCCGGGTGCCTTCGCCCACGCCGATCAGCAGGACCGTACGTTCGCTGCCGGCGGGGAGCCTGACCACCTGACCAGGTCGGCCGATATGGTCCAGGCTCTCCGCCGCAGCGAGCAGGTCGATGCCGATCTCGACACCGATCTCGTCGGCTCCAGGTCCCAGCAGCACCGAGGTGTCGGCGCCACCGGTGAGGACCGGGACGGCAAGCACATCGGCCCCGACCACGAGATGTGGCAGGGAATCAGTCACGCCCCACGAGGGTGGCGCGATCAGCTCTGACAGTCCGGAGAACGACGCGATGGCCACGGTCAGGCAGCGCCGCCCGTGGTCGGGGGTACGACTGCGGCCAGAGCACCACCGAGAGCACCTGCCTCCTCGGCGTTGAGTTCAACGACGAGACGACCTCCGCCCTCGAGCGGGACCCGCATGACAATGCCGCGCCCCTCTTTGGTGACCTCCATCGGTCCGTCGCCAGTCCTCGGCTTCATGGCGGCCATTCGCCCACCTCTTTCATGCTGTGGCTGCTGGTGCTCAATCATTATCCCCCATGCCCTGAGTGACCGGGGCCACAGGGGGCCTTGAGGGTTTCAGTACGCGGCCCTGAGGGCCTTGATCTGGTGCGCGACGAACCCTGTTCGTCCGCGTACTCAGACGGCGGATGTCACATAAGCCCAGGTGAAGACGCCCACCACGACGACCATGCCAAGATGCGCGATCAGCGACAGCCCCGGACCGCGCAGCCAGCCCAGGAACCCTCCGTGAGAACGAGTCTCGGAGTGTCGCCCTCCGGCGGGGAGCCACCGCAACATCACCAGAATGCCGACCATCGCGGTCAGCCACCACAAGGCGAGTCCGATGATTCCCATCTCGGCGTCACCCAGCGGGGCATCCTCACCCAGAACCAGGAACAGGGACCAGGCGATCAGCGCAAGGAGTCCGCACACGGAGTGCCAGGTGAGCACCCCGTGGCCCATCAGATAGGCACCTCGGGTGCCCTCACGCTTCACTCTGATGCGGGTCAGGAGCACGACCAGGGTCGCTACCCCCGTCAGGGTCCAGATCAGCACTTCGGTGGGCACGGCGGCTATTTTGCCTTAGTCACCCGGCGAGTCGGACAGGTCTCCCCAGACTGACCCCGGAACGGATGGCGGCGGCCCGTCGACGGGCCCGGCCGGAGGCTCCGATCCCGGGCGTCGGAGTCGATCGATCTCGTCCTGCTGAGCCTCGAGCTGGTGGGCCAGCAGGTCGAGGAGTTCGTCGACCTCACCCATTCGGTAGCCACGCAGGGCCAACGGGAAACGAACGGCTCGCAGGTCCGCACCGGAGACCGGCGCCCCCGGGACCCGCGAGTCGGTACGGTCGTCGAACGCCTCGGGCAGGCTCACGCCACGCCCGGCCGCTGCAGCGGCCACCCCCCCGAGCGCCAGCACCAGCAGAATCGCGAAGACCCAGGTCATCGCCCATCTCCCGAGCGGCGACGCTCCCGCGCCCGCACCATCACCTGGACCGCCTCCTCGGGATCGTCGGTCAGCATCAACATGTCGAGATCACTCTGCTTGATCTTGCCGCCTGGAAGCACCGTACTGCGCAGCCAGTCCAGCAGCCCGGACCAGTAGTCGACGCCGATCAGCACGATCGGGAACTCCGTCACCTTCCTGGTCTGGACCAGCGTCATCGCCTCGAAGAGCTCATCGAGGGTGCCCACCCCACCGGGCAGGACGCAGAAACCTTGGGAGTACTTGACGAACATGGTCTTGCGGGCGAAGAAGTATCTGAAGTTGATGCCCTTGTCGACCCATTGGTTCAACCCGGCCTCGAAGGGCAATTCGATGCCCAGCCCGATACTGGTCCCACCGGCTTCGCTGGCTCCCTTGTTCGCGGCCTCCATACCGCCCGGGCCGCCACCAGTGATCACCGCGAAGTCGGCCTCGGCCAGTAGCCGGCCGATCCGCTCTCCCAACGCATACTCGGCGTGCTCGACGGGCGTGCGGGCCGAACCGAACACACTGATCGCGGGCCCCAGATCGGCCAGCGCACCGAAGCCCTCCACGAACTCGGCCTGAATCCTCATCACCCGCCAGGGATCTGTATGGACCCAGTCGCTGGGACCCCGCGAGTCAAGAAGTCGCTGGTCGGCGGTGGTGGAGTCGACCTGGCTGCGCCGCAACCGGATCGGTCCCCTGAACTTGTCCATCGTCATACCTGCTCCTCAAGGGGTCCGGGCTGCTCGGGGGCACCGAGCCAGCGGCGCAGTTGGCGTTCGCAGCTCACCAGATGTTCGACCGGGACGTGCTCGTCCTGCTTGTGGGCGAACATCGGGTCGCCCGGGCCGAAGTTCACCGCCGGGATGCCGAGGGCACTGAACCGCGCCACGTCGGTCCAGCCGAACTTCGGGGCGACCCGGCCCCCTACCGCCTCGATGAACTCCCGGGCGGCAGGTCGGCTCAGCCCCGGGAGCGCTCCCGGCGAGGTGTCGGTGAGCGTCAGGTCGAAGCCCTCGAAGAAGTCCGTAACGAAGGCGAGTGCCTGCGCCTCACTCCGGTCGGGTGCGAATCGGTAGTTCACGGTGACCACGCACTCGTCGGGGATCACGTTCCCGGCCACTCCCCCGGAGATGAAGACCGCGTTCAACCCCTCGTGATACTCCAGACCGTCGATCATGGGTCGGCGGGGCTCGTAGCCGGCGAGCCGGTTGAGGATCTCGGCGGCACCGTGGATCGCGTTCACTCCCCGCCAACTGCGAGCGGAGTGTGAGCGTTCGCCTCGGGTACGCACCTCCACCCGCAGGGTGCCCTGGCAACCTGCCTCGACGGAGGCGTTGCTCGGCTCCATCAGGATCGCGAAATCGGCGAGCAGCAACTCGGGATCGCTCTCGGCCAGCCGGCGCAGGCCGTTGTGCACCGCTTCGATCTCCTCGGCCTCATAGAAGACCAGCGTGAGGTCTCGATTGGGCTCGCGCACGGCCTCGGCGATGCGCAGGATGACCGCATCACCGCCCTTCATGTCACAGGTTCCCAGCCCCCACAGGGTGTCTCCCTCGAGCCTGGTCGGCAGGTTGTCGTTGAGCGGCACCGTGTCCAGGTGCCCGGCCAGCAGCACCCGCTCGGGGCGGCCCAGGTCGGTACGGGCCACGATGCTGTTGCCCACCCGAGTGACCTGCAGATGTCCCAGGCCGACCAGGGCCGTCTCGACCGCATCCGCGATCACCGATTCGTTGCGTGAGACGGACACGATGTCGCACAAGGCCCGGGTGAGGGTGACCACGTCGGCGGACAGGTCCAAGTGAGAAACGGGCATGGTGCCATCCAACCATCGGCCCATCGGCCGCGAAGCGCCGACCGGTCGCGCCTGCCCCCGCGCAGGGGACGGGGAAGGATCCGATGTCGGTGGGCAAGGGGATCAACAGGTCAAAGGAGCACGTGTCGTGGCTGGATGACAGTCGCTGAGGTCATGGACCTCACCGAGCGATCGTGCGTCATTATGTTCGCAACTGAACTGGACAGGTGTCTAGGCAGGAGTCCAGCGATTCCCTAGGATGCCCACATGCGCCATGGAATCGTGCTCTTCACCTCCGACCGCGGAATCACTCCGGCTGCCTGTGCACAGGCAGCCGAGGAGCGCGGCTTCGATACCTTCTACGTGCCCGAGCACACCCACATCCCGATCCGTCGGGACGCACTGCACCCGACCGGTGGGCATGATCTGCCCGACGACCGCTATGCGCGCACCCTCGACCCGTGGATCTCGTTGGCCACTGTGGCCGCGGTGACCGAGCGGATCAAGCTGTCGACCGCGGTCGCGCTGCCGGTCGAGTCCGATCCGATCACCCTGGCCAAGGCGATCGCCACCCTGGACCATCTGTCGGGGGGACGGGTCCAGATCGGGGCCGGCTTCGGCTGGAACACCGACGAGCTCACCGACCACGGCGTTCCGGCAGCCAAGCGCCGTACCGTGCTGCGCGAGTACCTGGAGGCGATGCGCGCCCTCTGGACGGAGGAGGAGGCCAGCTACGACGGGGAGTTCGTCAACTTCGGACCCTCCTGGGCCTATCCGAAACCGGCCCAAACACGCATTCCGGTCGTGATCGGGGCCGGAGGTGGCCCCAAGACCTTCCAGTGGATCGCGGCGAACGCCGACGGTTGGATGACCACCCCGATCGAGGGTCCGCTGGGCGACAAGATGCCGATGCTGACCGACGCCTGGGCGGCGGCCGGTCGCGACGGCAAGCCCGATGTCCGGGTGCTGGTGGCGAAGAAACCGAGCCCCGAGGACTTCGCGGACTGGTTCACGCACGGCGACGAGCTCATCTGGGGAGTCCCCGACACCGATGAGTCCGGGGTGCTGAAGTACCTGGACAAGCTGGCCGGCAACCTGCCGGGCTGAGAGCATCCGGCCGGGCCTGCTCGCCCTCCCTCGCATTCAGACTCAGTCGTCGAGGTGGGCGAGCAGCCCGTCGATGATACGAGCGAGCCCGAATTCCAGCTCGCGACCCGGGTCGGTGGCGGCCTGGTACGCCTCACCGGTCGACTGGCCGACCCGGGAGGCGAGCGGGAACTCGTGGCCCGCCATCACGATGCCCAACTCCTCGACGTTGGCCTGCCACCACTCGAGCTCGGTGGTGCCGCTCTCCCGCTCCGCCTTGACCTTCTCATGCTCGGCCCGCGCGATATTCGAGGCGAATCCGCTGAGCAATGCCACGGCCTGGTCCATCTCCAGATCGTCGAACCCGAGGCCCTCCAGGGCGCTCAACTGCCATTCGTAGCGCGTCGAGGCGCCCGGCCCCAACCAGGGTCGCAGGCCGGTGACATCCAGTAGCCACGGATGATCCCGGCAGTCCTCGTACTGCACCCTGGCCAGGCCCGCGAACCGCGCACGTAGGTCATCGGGGTGCGCCGGGAGGCCTCGCGCCACCAACACCTCGTCGACCATCAACGCCACCAGGTCCATTCGGTTGGGCACATAGGTGTAGAGAGACATCGCCCCCACCCCCAGCCGCTGGGCCAGACTGCGCATCGAAACCGCGGCCAGACCCTCGGCATCGGCCAGCGCCACTCCCGCGCGCACCACATCGTCGACGTCGATCTTCTGCCGAGGCCCTCGACGCGGCGTCCGGGGCTCGTTGGGCAGGTGGTGTCGCCACAGCAGTCGGAGCACGGGATCGGGTCCGGTCGCGGGGGCTGGCACGGCGCCATGCTACCCAATGTTCGCTTCTCAATCGACCTACTTCGTACGTCGTACGGAATAAATGCTAGATTGACTCCGTTAATCTCGTACGCCGTACGGATATGAAGGAGTGGAATGCACTCAGCACATGCTCGAGCCACCGCGAACAGAGAGCAACGCGACAGACCGGCCCTGGTCGCCCGAGGCCTGCGCAAGGCACACGGATCGGTACCAGCGCTCGACGGATTCGACCTGGAGGTCGCCGCCGGTACGGTGCACGCACTTCTCGGTCCCAACGGGGCCGGGAAGAGCACGGCCGTACACGCCTTCGCCACCTTGACCCGACCGGATTCCGGGAAGGTCGAGGTCGCCGGGATCGATGCCATGGCGCATCCTGCGGCCGTTCGCGCCCGGATCGGGCTGGTGGGCCAGCACTCCGCCCTCGACGAGGTGCTACTCGGACGCGAGAACCTGGTGATGTTCGGTCGACTACAGGCACTGTCGAAGAGTGCCGCGCGCGAACGTGCCGACGACCTGCTCGCCACCTTCGGCCTCACCGAAGCCGGTGACCGCAAGGTCTCCACCTACTCGGGCGGGATGCGGCGTCGGCTAGACATCGCGGTCGGACTGATCCGCCGACCGGAGATCCTGTTCCTGGACGAGCCGACCACCGGCCTCGATCCCCGGGCCCGGAGCGAGGTCTGGCAGACGATTCGCGAGATCGTGGCCGCCGGCACGACCGTGCTGCTCACCACCCAGTACCTCGACGAGGCCGACCAGCTGGCCGACCGGGTAAGCATCCTCAGCGTGGGGAAGGTCGTCGCCGAAGGGACCACGGATGAGTTGAAGGACCGCCTGGGCGGCGACCGGATCGTGCTGCGGGCCCATCACCCGACCGAGGTGCCGACGCTGGCCGACGCGGTGGGAGGGGTCGGCGACCTCGAGGCTCTGACAGTGACGGTCGAGGCCGGACCCGAGGGCGGCACCGCCGCTCTGCTGACCTGCGTCCGGGCCCTGGACCCGACCGGGCTGGCCGTGGCCGACCTGCAGGTACGCCGCCCCACCCTCGACGAGGTGTTCTGGCACCTGACCGATCCCACCATCAACTCCGAAGGAGTCGCCGAATGAACGTCACTGCAACGCTTCGCCAAACCTGGATCGTGACCCTGCGCGACCTGACCCACTGGCGACGCGAGCCCTGGGGTCCCATCTTCGGGATCGCCTTCTCGATCATGCTGGTACTGGTCTTCGGCTATCTGTTCGGCGGCGCCGTGGACCTGCCCGGAGGCGGTGACTACCTGACCTATCTGCTGCCCGGCATGTTCGCGCTCTCCATGATGTTCGGCGTCGAGACGACGATGGGGGCCATCACCCAGGACTCGAAGCGCGGCGTGACCGACCGATTCCGTTCGCTGCCGATCAGTAGCCTGGCGGTACCCTTCGGGAGAGCATGCGCCGACCTACTCAACTCCGCAGCCCAACTGGCCGTGCTGATGCTCGGCGGCCTACTGGTCGGATGGCATGCGGACGGCAGCGTGGCGGCGACGCTGCTGGCCGTGCTGCTCTTGCTCTGGCTGCGCTTCGCGGTCCTGTGGATCGGCATCTGGTTGGGACTGGTCCTGCGCGGCGAAGGCTCCCTGGCGGCGGTGCAGGTCCTGGTCTGGCCGCTCGGATTCCTCTCCAGCGTCATCGTGCCGACCCAGACGATGCCTGCCTGGCTCGGCTTCCTGGCCGAGTGGAACCCGGTCTCGGCAACGGCTGCCGCCGCCCGCGAGCTGTTCGGCAACCCCACCGGGATCAGCAGCGGGATCAACACTGGGATCCTGGCCGACCACGCCGTCTGGCTGGCCTTGGGGTGGCCCGCGGTGCTGACCGCGGTGTTCCTGCCGCTCTCGGCGCGGGCCTATTCCCGGCTCTCCCGTTGATCGGCCCTCCCGACGCTCAGCGTCTGCGCAACCTGCCGGTTCGGGACCGCACACTTGTTCGCAGGGCAGCGAGCAGGTCCGGATCCAAGGCCCCGTAGCCGGTAGCGCTCCAGGCGCCGAGATCCAGGTTGAAATAGTGCTCACTCTCGTCTCCGGACACGAAGTCGAGAATGTCGTCCGGCTCCTCGCCCCGCTCGGTGCTCGCGGTACAGGCGGGGCAGGCCGGGACCTGGACTCGCCGTCGGCCCCAGTCCCAGGTCACCTCGCCCACGGCCGAGGGGTGCAGCGGATTGAACCAACACGTCTGCGGCGGCTGCCAATCCGAGACCTCGGCGGTCCTGGTCACCGCCACCCGGGCCGACTCACCGCGTCGCGCGAGCACCAGGGCACCCACCACATCGGCGGGCCCGGGGTCGGAGTCCAGCACCCGGCGGGCCGCCGCGTAATGGTCCAGAGCCAGTTGCCACGCCCGGTTCCCGGCCGCTGAGGCACTCGGCGCGTCGGGAGCCGCCCCGATCGTCTCCCCCAGCGCGAGAACCTCCTGCTCCGCGGCTCTTCGCCGGGCCTTGTCCTCGGCCGCCTTGACGGTGCGCAGCACGCCCTCGGACAGCTGGAATCCCCGCGCGGCACGACGCCGGGACCGGCGGGCCAGTAGCACCACCCCGGCAACCACCACGAGCAGCACCGTCAGCACCCCCAGGAACACCATCGGAGAGCCACCCGAACCGTCCCGCTCGTCGGCCGTCCACGGGTACCGCTCCTCGCGCGGGACGGCCTGCCACAGCTTCTCGCCCTTGCCGTTCTCCAGCAGCGTGGAGGCCTGCAGCACCTGGGCCACCACGTCCTCCGGGGAGTCGTGGGCGACGACATTGGTGATGTAGGAGGTATCGACCTGATTGCCATAGGTGTCCAGGCTCAACTGGACCGACGCGCCGCTGCTGGCCACCTGGTCGACGCCCAGCCAGGTCATCGGGGTACCGAGATCGTCGTGAACCCAGGCAGCCAGGTTGGCCGAGGACCCGGTGAACCGGGCGTCGGCGTAGTCGATGTCGACCAGGACGACCTTCAGGTCCTTCGTGCTGGCCGCCACCGTCTGCTCGATCTGTCGCTCATCGGCCGTGGTCAGGTCATGGGCCTTCGCGAAGGATGGCTCGATCCACACTCCGTCACCGGCCACCTCAGCCTCGATGGTGGCCAGGGTGGTGTCGTCGATGATGGTTCCCATCAGGGCTCCTTGCGTGCTCGATGCGCGGCCACGGCCCACGCGATGCCCAACAGCGGCACCACGGTGAGGCCGCCGAACAACAGGCCGGCGGCGATCCCGCCGCCTCTGCCTCCCCAGTAGGAGTTGGTGCTGCGGCTGGGCGGGGTATCCCCCTCGGCCGGTTCTTGCGGCCAGGTGGCCATCTCTTCGGCGATCCGGACCAGGGCCTTGCCGGGTTGCCCCTTGGTCTCGGTGCTCAGGTACTCATCGGCCATCCCCCGGCCGGTGCTCTCGGTCAGGCCACTGCGGTTCCACAGCACCACGTAGTGCCCGTCGGTTCCGATGGCCTCCATCCACTGCAACGGGAGCCCACTGGTGGTGTAACCGGAATCCGTCTCGGGGTAGGGCAGGTAGGCCAGCCGACCCGGTACCTCGGCGTCGGTCAGGGCGGCGCGGGCCGCGGCCAGGTCCGTGGAGGAGACCTGGTCTGCCAGTTCCGGGGCCACCACGACGAGGGCCCGATCGGTGGCGATCTTCCGTACCAGGTCGATCGGTTCCGGAACCACATCGCGGTGCTGGTCATAGGCGATCCGCTCGGCCAGGGTGCGCCGCTCGATCCGTTCCTGACGATCGTCCATCCAGCCGGTGAGTGCGGTGGCGGTGACTCCGCCGACCAGCAATGCGGCGGTCCAGGCGAGCAACCACCTGGTGACCGAAGAGCGGGGGCGGTTCGTGGGAGTCTTCTTCGAGCGGGTCACCGGCGCTTCCCCCGCTCGGTCAGTACCTCGGAGGCCAACGCCCCCACCACCGCACCGCTCAGCGCCCCATAACCCGTCCTCGCCCACACGTCATCCCGCTCGTAGTAGGGCCGTGGCTGCCCCTTGACCGGGGTTCGCAGGGTCTGTGGCGCCCGGTGCGGGCCCATCGAGGCAGCGCAATCCGAGCAGACCGGGACCTCGACCTGCCCCTGACCCAGGCGCCAATGGACCGACCCGCTGGCCGCGCTGTGCCGTGGGTCGAAGAAACAGGTGCCGTGCTCGCTGCCGTCCAGTTCGGCCAGCGCTACCCCGGCCAGTACCCGGGCACCGATCACATCTCCGACATCGGCGGACTCGACCACCAATCGACTCGCGTCCAATCCCAGCAGAACGCTGCTGGGGACCAGCCGGCCGGCCTCGGTAGCGCTGCCGATCCGTCGAGCCAGCCGTTCGATCTCCTTGCGGGCTGCCCTCAGCTCGACGGCCGGGTCCGGCACCGGATCGATCCCTCGGCGCTTGCCCACACCGCGGACCGGAACCCCGGCTCGGCGCCGTCGACGCCACGGAGCGAATCCGAGAAACAGGAGGACACCTGCCACCGCGGTACCGATCCACGTTGCGACCATGGTGCTCTTGCCGGGATCGGTCCACTCGACGCTGACATACGGCAGCCGGGTGGGGCGGAACCGGGCCCGTTCCTCCAGGGTGACCGATCGTTCGGCGAGCTCCTGCTGTTCCTCGGCGGGGATCAGGCTGGCGCCTGCCCCTTCCGGCAGATCCGCCCAGGTCGTCGGGGCCCCGGCCGCGGCAGCCGCCCGGACCACCGTCTCGGCCTGGATCACCTTGGGCAGAACGACACCCTCGGCACCTGGCGCCGTCAGCTGTTCGATGCCGTCCATCGCCTCGAACCGGACCGGAGACGTGACGTACGGACGGGTGCCGTAACCCTGCAGGGTCACCGAGATCGAGCTGTTGTTCTGCCCCAGCACATACAGCCCCGGCCCCAGCCTGCGGCTCAACACCAGCGCGTAGGCGTCGAGGGCCTGGTAGTTGCCCTCGGTGATGTGGTTCTTCAACATCACATAGACCGGAAACGACACCTTGCGGACCAGGGCACCGATCCGGTCGTCGTACTCGGCCGCCTCTCCCGAGCCCACGGCACGCTCGACCACGACCGGATCGGTACGCAGGTGTGCGACGACCCGGTCCAGGTCGATGTCGGCGACGAACACGCTCAGGCCTTCTCGATGCCGATCCTGGCTTCGGCGCCGTCACCCACCGGAACCACCGTCGCCTCGGCGACCGGCGCCACGTCGAACTCGATCGCCTGGGTCTCGGTGGCGATCAGGTCGGCGTGGGTTGTGGCCGCGGCGCGCACCGTCTGATCACCGTCGATGCGCAGGCGGATCTTGTCGGAGACCTCCAGACCGGCGTCCTTACGGGCCTGCTGCACCGCGCGCACCAGGTCGCGGGCCACGCCTTCGGCCGCCAGTTCCTCGGTCACCGAGATGTCCAGCACCACGAAGCCGCCGCCCGACAGCATCCCGGTGGCGGTACCTCCGTCGGCCGCCCCGGCCACGGTCTCCAGGGTGTACTCGCCCTCGACCAGTGCCAGCCCACCCGAGACCACCGTGCCATCGGGCTGGACCGACCAGTCACCGGACTTGGAGCCCTTGATCGCCTGCTGTACCTGCTTGCCCAACCGAGGACCGGCAGCGCGGGCATTGACGGTGAGCTTCTGTTCCACCGCGTAGGCGGCTGCTTCGGCGGAGTCGGGTGCCACCACCCGTACCGACTTGAGGTTCAGCTCGTCGGCCACCAAGGCCTCGAAGCCGCTGACCGAGTCGCCCTCGGCGACCACCGTCAGCGTGGCCAGCGGGAGCCGGTTGCGCAGACTGTTGGCCTTGCGCAGCGCCGACCCGGCAGAGGCCACGTCACGGACCAGGTCCATCTGGACGACCAGCCCGTCGTCGGCGGGCAGCTCGTCCAGGCTGGGCCAGTCGGCCAGGTGCACCGAGCGGCCACCGGTCAGACCACGCCAGATCTCCTCGCTGACCAGGGGCAACAGCGGGGCCGCGACCCGCAGCACCGCCTCCAGCGCGGTGTAGAGGGTGTCGAAGGCATCGGCCGTCTCGGCCGAGACGTTCCCGTCGGTGACGCCCTGGGCCCAGAACCGTTCCCGGGAGCGGCGCACGTACCAATTGGTCAGCACATCGAGGTAGGAGCGCATCGACTCGCAGGCACCGGCGATGTCGAGCGCCTCGTGCTGCGCGGTGCTCTCGGCCACCAGCTGCCGGGTCTTGGCCAGCAGGTACCGGTCCATCGGGTTGGTCGAGGCGGTGCTGGTCTTGGCGGTGTACCCGGCCGCGTTCGCATACAGCGAGAAGAAGTACCAGGTGTTCCACAGCGGGATCATCACCTGCCGTACCGAGTCCCGGATGCCCTGTTCGGTCACCACCAGGTTGCCGCCACGCAGGATCGGGCTCGACATCAGGAACCAGCGCATGGCGTCGGCGCCGTCGCGGTCGAAGACCTCGGAGACGTCCGGGTAGTTGCGCAACGACTTGGACATCTTGTTGCCGTCCGAGCCGAGCACGATGCCGTGGCTGATGCAGTTACGGAAGGCCGGCTTGTCGAACAGCGCGGTGGCCAGCACGTGCAGCGTGTAGAACCAGCCCCGGGTCTGCCCGATGTACTCCACGATGAAGTCGCCCGGGAAGTGCGCCTTCTTCTCGGCGGTGCCGTCGAA